>JALYPS010000325.1 GCA_030856285.1 Pseudomonadota bacterium | reverse complement strand
CGGCGCCGTGGAACTCTCCCGCCCCCGCCGGCTCGCGCCGCAGGGGCCGGTCGGCCCCCATGAACACCGGCACGTCGTCGCGGCCGGCGATCTGCCTCAGGATGCGCGCGTTCCGCGCCGTCTTCACCACCGGCACATTGCCGCCCACGGCCGTGACGGCCAGCAGCTCGAACGCCTCCGAGCCGAAGGCGAGCATCAGCGCCACGGCGTCGTCCACGCCGGGATCACAATCGATGATGAGGGCTTGTCGGGTCACGTCTCAGGTTTGAAGCGGGTCGCGCCGATAGGCAACTGCCCCTGTCCTACTTGCACCGCGCCACACACGCCGCCGCCAGCACCTCGGCCGAGTCCACCAACGGCACGGACACATCGTCCGCCGACAGCAGCAGCGGCACCTCGGTGCAGCCGGCGATCACCGCCTCGGCGCCGCCGCCGACCAGCAGGGCCGCCAGCCGCCGCATCTCGGCGCGCGGGGCTTCGCCGAGGTCGCCGCGTTTCACCGCATACACGCAGGCCATGAAGCCTTCGCGCGCGGCGCCGCTCAGGCGCACGATCTTGGCGCCCTTGGTCTGCAGCGAGCGTGTGTACAGCGCCTCGCCGCCCGGCGTGGCCAGCACGCCGATCTTCTTGGCCCCGCCCGCCGTCGCGACCTCGGTGGTCTCGGCGATCATGTCGATGAAAGGCAGGCCGGCCTTCTTCACCCCCGCCGCCTGGGCGTGGGCGGTGTTGCACGGCATGGCCAGCACCTGGGCCCCGGCGTCGCGCAGCCGCATCGCCATCTGCCCCAGCGTCTTTTCGGCGGCGTCGGGCGCCCGGTTGCGGTCCGGCACCTGCGGGTTGATGTCGGCGATGATGCGGATGTGGTCCTGATCGCCCTCGGCCGGCGTCAGCGCCTGCACCCGCGCCAGAAAGGCCACGGTCGCCGCGGGGCCCATGCCGCCCAGAACGCCCAATACCTTGCCCATCGCGCCTTCAAACTCCTTGCCGCCTCGCCGGGCGGACGGTCTGCGGCCCTTATGCGCGGAAACCGGAGGGAAAGGCCATGCCGACCGAAGCAGGGGGTAGCGATGGCCGCGGGCGATCGAGGATTGAGCGCCCTCTACAACGCCCCCTCGATCTCGCCCTGGTATCCGAACAGCCCCTGCGCCCCGCCGGTGTGCACGAACACCACCGTCTCGTTCTCGAACCGTCCCGCCTTCGCCAGGGCGATCAGCCCCTTCATCGCCTTGCCCGTATAAACCGGGTCCAGCACGATCGCGTCGGTCCGCGCCGCCAGCTTCAGGGCCTCGATGACGGCGTTATCGACGAGGCCATAGCCCTCGCCCACATAGTCGCAGTCGGCGACCACCATGCCCGCCGTCACCGCCTCCGGCCGCCCCAGCAGGGTCGCCGTCTCGCGCGCCAGCTTCAACACATTCTCTTCCTGCTTTTCCCTGGGCGCCCGCACTCCAATGCCCAGCACCGGGATGTCCGCACCCATCACCGCCAGCCCGGCCACCAGACCCGCATGGGTCCCGGCGCTGCCCGTGGCGGTGACGATCCGGTCGATCTGCATGTCCAGCTCGTCGGCCTGGACCACGATCTCGCGCGCGCAGTCGACATAGCCCAGCGCCCCCACCGGGTTCGAGCCGCCGCCGGGGATGATATAGGGCCGGCCGCCGCGCGCCGTCACCTCGGCCGCCGTCTTCTCCAGCTCGGCCGGCATATCGGAACCGCCCGGCACCGTGCGGATGCCCGCGCCGAACAGCCGGTCCATCAGCACATTGCCGTTGCGGGTGTAGTCGATCGCCGTCGACCCCGTCCGCTCTTCCAGAATGACCTCGCAAGCCAGACCGTGCGCCGCCGCCGCCGCCGCCGTCTGGCGCACATGGTTCGACTGCACCGCCCCTTGGGTCACCAGCGTATCGGCTCCGCATTCGAAGGCGTCGCCGAGCAGGAACTCCAGCTTGCGGGTCTTGTTGCCCCCGCCGGCCAGCCCCGTGCAGTCGTCGCGCTTGATCCAGATCTCCACCCCCAGCGCCTCGCTGAGCCGCGGCAGGGGCTCCAGCGGCGTCGGCAGATGGGCGAGGCGGATGCGGGGGAAGCGGGCGAGGTGCATGGTCTTGACTCCCGACGGACCGAGCCGCCTGCTGCCGCCTTAAACCAGCGAGGTCGCATTGCCCAATCTCCTGTATGTCGCGGCTGCCTCCCTTCTCGGTCTCGAACAGCCGCAGACGTCGCCGCCGGTTCAGGTCGAACGGCTCGGCGACGCCGGATACCGCCTGACGGTCACCGCCGATGGAACCCAGAATCCCGCTGCGGCCCACGCCCTGCTACGGCCTACGGCGGACGGTCTCTGCGGCGACCTGCCGGCCTTGTACGGGCGATACCGGTTCGAGGCCCACGGCCCGGCGCAGGGCCAACCGGGGCCAGCCCGGGAGAGCGTCACCCTGATCCAGGACCTGAGCTGCGGCGGCGCCCCGCCCGCCGCGGCCGCCGAGCCCGTGCCCATCGCCCTGGCCCAGGCCGATATCGACGCCCTGACCCCCGTCATTCTCGATCTCACCGGCCAGTATTTCACCGCCGTCGAACAGTCCCGCGACTCGGACGCCTTCGCCCTGACCACGCCGGAAATGACGGGCGGCGCCTCTGTGGAGCACTGGATCGCCAGGGCGGGCGAACGGAGAGACTTTGTCGGGGCGCCGGTCTCGCGGCAGATCGCCCGGCTCACCTGGTACCCCAATCCGCCGAACAGCCCCCGGCCGGGCCTGTATGTCGCGGTGGACTACGTCGCCGGATGGTCCCTGCAGGAAGAGTGCGGCTACCTGATCTGGTTTCGACCCGACACGGACTCGCCCTTCCGTCTGACGCGCCAGGAACAGACTTTCCTGCCCCATGAGCTGGACGACGCGACGCGGTCGGCCCTGCGCGCCCGACACTGCATCCTTCTCTAGGGAAAATCACGCGCATCGACCGGGAACCGATTTGGCCGACCGCAGTTTATCGAGCGGACCTTGCGGCGATGCGCGCTCGACAGAGTCTACCGCGGCCCGGCCCTGTTAACGCCCCCCCGATGCAGGCCGGGCCGCACCTTCCTTCCCCTCGCCGACCGACCCGCTTGCCGACTCACGCCGCGGGGCGCGATGCTCGCCGTATGGCCGAATCGTCCATCCGTCTGCGTAGTCGCCCCGCCACAGAGGCCCTCATTGTCGAGGCCGGCGAGCGCATCCTGCTGCGCGATGGTTTCCCCGGCCTCAATGTCCAGACCCTCGCCGCCGAGGCGGGCTGCGACCGAAAACTGGTCTATCGCTATTTCGACGGCGCCGATGGCGTGGTCGCCCGCATCGCCGCTCGCGCCCATGCCGAGCTGGTCCGTACGCTCGACGCCACGCCCGCCGCCGGCTCGGAGTCCCTGCGCGCATTCGCCCGCGAGAGCCTGTCGGCCTGGCTCGCCGCGCTTCGGGCCAGTCCGTTGACCCTGCGGCTGATGGCCTGGGCCCTCGTCGAGGCATCGCCCCTGCTCAACCGCATCGAGTCCGAACGGTCGGCCGTGCTGCAGGCCTGGATGCGCGAGCGCCGCCCCCGCCTCCGCCTGCCGCCCTCCGGGGATGCGGTGGCCATCAACGCCGTGCTTCTGGCCGCGGTCCAGCATCTGGCCCTCTCCGGCGGCGCCCGCCCCGGCGTCGGCGGCGTGCCCCTCGACGAGGCCGGCTGGACCCGCATCGAAGGCGCCCTCGACGCCCTGCTGGCCGCCTTCCCCGACTAGCCAGCCAAGCCTGCGGGAGCCTGCCCGGCCCTTGAGCGTTGCAGCACCATGAGCACCGCCTCCGCTGTGAACCTGGCCCGCGAGAAGAGCTATGCTGCGGGCCTCGCGCGTGCATTTGGCGGCGCCCTGATCTTCGCCTTTCCCCTCCTCATGACGATGGAGATGTGGGCGTTCGGCGCGGCGATGGAGCCGGCGCGTCTGATCGCCTTCGTCCTCCTCTCGCTGCCCCTGATCTACGGCCTGTCCGACTTCGCCGGGTTCAACGCCGATCGCGGCTGGCGCCACGATCTGCCCAATAGCCTGAGCGCCCTGGCCGTCGGCTTCGCCACTTCCGCGGCGCTTCTGGGCCTCTTCGGTCTGCTCGGTCCTGAGGTCGGCTGGAATGAGGCGGTGGGCCGGGTCACGGTTCAGGCCGTTCCGGCCGCCATCGGCGCCACTCTCGCCCGCCGTCAGTTGTCCAACGCCGACGAGGGCGACGAGGACAGGGCGTCGTATTTCGGCGAACTGTTTCTGATGGCGGCCGGCGCCGTCGTCCTCGCCTTCAACGTGGCCCCGACGGAAGAGGTCATCCTGATCGCGTGGCAGACCGCGACCTGGCAGCTCCTGCTTCTGGCGCTGGGTTCGATCGCCCTGTTGCATCTGCTGGTCTTCTCGGTCGGCTTCGCGGGCCAGGAGGACGCCATCCATCCGGGAACCGCCGTCTTCCGGTTCACCGTGGTGGGCTATGCCATCGCGTTGGTGGTCAGCCTGTTCGTCCTGTGGGTGTTCGGGCGCACCGACGGCCTGTCCGCCACCATGACAGTCGCCACCGCCGTCGTTCTCGCCTTCCCCGCCTCTCTCGGAGCCGCCGTCGCGCGGTTGCTGGTCTGATCCTATGGCGAAGCCGTCCCCAACCTCCCGCAAGACTGCGAGCGCCCGGTCAACGCCGCTGCTGGAGTGGGTCGTCGCCGGCCTGGGCCTGATCCTCACACTGGGCGCGCTCGGTATCCTGGCGATGGACCTCGGCCAGCCCGCCAGCCCGCCCGAACTGGCCGCCCGCGCCGTCGGGATCACCCCCGTCGCCGCCGGTTTCCAGGTCGAGGTCGAGGTCGCCAACGCCGGTCGCGCCACCGCCGCGGGGGTCGAGATCGAGGGCGTCCTGACCCCGCCCGCCGGCCAGCCCGAGACCGCGACCGCCAGCCTCGACTACGTCCCGGGCACCGGCGCCGAGACCCTGACGCTCAAGTTCCGGGCCGACCCGCGCGCCGGCGATCTGGACCTGACCGTCCGGGGCTGGTCCGAACCCTGAGAGGGGTCTATCGTCGCACCGTTCTCCGGGGGGTCGCGCTCGAGCGGCTGAGATTGGCGTGATCGCCTGACCCGTCGAACCTGATCCGGGTCATGCCGGCGAAGGGATGGGATCGTGATGCCGGCGCAAGCCTACACTCCGGAACTGGCTGCCGTAGCGGGGAGCTATCTGCTGCTTTCGGCGGCGGGCCTGCTCGCGCCCGGACGGGCCGGGGCCGTGATCGACGACCTGAGAGCCCATCCGGGCGCCGCCCACGCCATGGGCGCCGTGGCCTTCTTCGTCGGAGCCGCCATCGTCGCCTTCCACCCGCGCTTCTCCACCCCGCTGGAAGCCCTCGTCACCCTGACCGGCGTCTGGTGGGCGCTGGAAGGCGCGGCGACGCTGGCCGCCCCGACCCTGCTCCTCTCCCGCCCTGACGCGGCGGTCCATCTCCGCCGCATGAACCTGCTCGCCCTGCCCGTCGGCGCCCTTCTGCTGGGCGCCGCCCTCCTCGATTTCGCCAAGGTCCTGTCATGAACATTCTCGTCACCCCGCCCGCTGCCCCCGCCGAGCCCAATGTCGAGCTGGCCCTGTCCGACGCCCGTGAGGCGGTGATGAAGGAGACCGGGACCATCCCGACCGGCGAGCGCGCCGGCAGCCGCAAGGTCTATGTCGCCGGCGAGCTC
>JALYPS010000321.1 GCA_030856285.1 Pseudomonadota bacterium | reverse complement strand
AGGGGGCAAGCGAGATGTCGCGGACGATGTAGTCGGTCATGGAGCGGGGCTTTCCGGGAGAGTGTTCGCGCGGCCTATAGACCGGTCCCGGCGCGGGGGCAAGAAACACATAAGGATGTCTTTATGTGTTTGCGACCGAAGGCCCTCTGGCGCGGCGCGTGCAGGTGCGCTCAACATGGCGGTCTGTTCGGGAGGATGATCATGCACAGATTCATGGCGACTGTAGCGGCGGCGGCGATTCTGGCTCTGGCGGCTCCGGCGATGGCGCAGGCGCCGGCGGCGGCTCCCGCCGCGGATGGCCCCGTCACCCTGATTCAGGCTGGTCGGTTGCTGGATCGTCCGGGCCAGGCGCCGCGCGGTCCCTCGACGGTGGTGGTGCGCGACGGCCTGATCGTCGAGATCCGGGACGGTTTCGTGGACGCCGCCGCCTTCCCCGGCGCGACCGTGATCGACCAGCGCAATCGTTTCGTTATGCCCGGGCTGATCGACAGTCATGTACATCTGGTCTCGGACCTGGGCGGTCAGGCCGGCTTTCTGTCGGGCGTGACCGAGAACCTGCCGACGCACGCCTATCGCGCGGCCGAGAACGCGCAGAAGACGCTGATGGCCGGCTTCACCACGGTGCGGAACCTCGGCGACGACGGCGGGGTGACCCTGGCGCTGGCGGACTCCACCGCCGCCCACCGCCTGCCGGGACCGCGTATCATCGATGCGGGCAACAGCATCTCGACCACCTCGGGCCATATGGACGGGCGGCTGGGGCTCAATGACGACCTGCGCGAGGTCACGCCCCATGACAATGTCTGCAATGGCCCGGAGAGCTGCCGCGAAGCGGTGCGCATCCAGGTCGGCCGCGGCGCTCGCGTGATCAAGATCGCCACCACCGGCGGGGTCAACAGCCGCATCGGCGCCGGTCTGGGCGCCCAGATGTTCGAGGACGAGGCGCGCGCCCTGATCGAGACGGCGCATCTGTACGGCCTGAAGGTCGCAGTCCACGCCCACGGCGCGGACGGCATCAACATGGCGCTGCGGCTCGGCGCTGACTCCATCGAGCACGGCACCATTTTCGACGACGAGACCATCCGCCTGTTCCGCCAGTCGGGGGCCTACTATGTGCCGACCCTGTCGACGGTGAACGGCTATATCGAACGTCTGGCCGCCGATCCGAACGCCTATCCGCCTGAGGTCCTGCCCAAGATCCGCTGGCGCATCTCGATCACCGGCGAGTCGCTGCGCCGGGCGGTTCCGGGGGGCGTGCGGATCGCCTTCGGCACCGACGCCGGCGTGTCGAAGCATGGCCGCAACGCCGATGAGTTCGCCCTGATGGTCGCCAACGGCATGACCCCGATGAGCGCGATCCAAGCGGCGACGGTGAACGCCGCCGACCTGCTGGGGCTGTCCGCGGAAATCGGCACGCTGGAGCCGGGCAAGCGGGCCGACATCATCGCCGTCGACGGCGATCCGCTGACGGACGTGACCGTGCTGACGTCGATGGATTTCGTGATGCGCGACGGCCGGGTCTATCGCGACGAAGAGTAGGGACGGCTTGGCGGGCGGCGACGGCGGCGCTAAGCAGGCGCCCATGACCCGTGACCTCCCGACTCCCCGCCACGACTGGACCCTGGACGAGGTCGAGGGCCTGTTCGCCCGACCGTTCATGGAGCTGGTCTATGAGGCCGCGACCGTGCATCGGGCGTGGTTCGATCCGTCGGAAGTCCAGAAGAGCCAGCTGCTGTCGATCAAGACCGGCGGCTGCGCCGAGAACTGCGGCTACTGCTCGCAATCGGCCAGTTTCGACACCGGGCTCAAGGCCGAGAAGCTGATGGACGCCACGGCGGTCATCGCCGAGGCCATGGCGGCGAAGGCGGGCGGGGCCAGCCGGTTCTGCATGGGCGCGGCCTGGCGCGAGCTGAAGGACCGGGACACCCCCAAGCTGGCGACCATGATCGCGGGGGTGAAGGCGCTGGGGCTGGAGACCTGCGCGACTCTGGGCATGCTGACCGCCGATCAGGCGCGGCAGCTCAAGGCCGCGGGGCTGGACTATTACAATCACAACCTCGACACCGGCCCGGAGTACTACGCCCAGGTCGTCACCACGCGGACCTACAAGGATCGGCTCGACACCCTGCAGCATGTCCGCGAGGCGGGCATGAGCACCTGCTGCGGCGGCATCGTCGGCATGGGCGAGGCGCGGCGCGACCGGGCCAGCCTGCTGCATGCGCTGGCGACCTTGCCGGTCCATCCCGACAGCCTGCCGGTCAATGCGTTGGTGCCCGTCACGGGGACGCCGCTGGGCGAGCGGATGCTGGCCGAGGGCCAGATCGACCCGATCGAATTCGTCCGCACGGTCGCGGTCGCGCGGATCGTCTGTCCGAAGGCCATGGTCCGGCTGTCGGCCGGGCGCGAGACGATGAGCGCCGAGATGCAGGCGCTGTGTTTCCTCGCCGGGGCCAACTCGATCTTCGTCGGCGGCAAGCTGCTGACCACGCCCAACCCCG
>JALYPS010000277.1 GCA_030856285.1 Pseudomonadota bacterium | reverse complement strand
ATGGCTAGGAAGTGGGTCGAGAATATCGCCAGCCCGGCGACGAAGGCCGCCAGCAAGGACGTGTCGCGGCGTCGGCGGCCGGACATCTCCTTCGCCTGGACCAGCAAACGCAGAGCCGTGCCAATGCCGATAACGCAGGTCAGAGCGGCGGCCAGCGTCCAGCGCCAGTCGTGCTCAAACGCGATGCAGTAGAGAATCCGGTCCAAGACGCCCCCTTCGAATGGCCATTCTCGGCCCAAGGGGTGAACAAACCGTGGGCGCCGGCCAGGCTCGTCTTCAGGCGGCGACGACGACCTCGAAGGCGCGGCCCATGACCTTGACCGGGTTGACCTGGCGTTCTCCGCGCCGCACCTCAAAATGCAGGTGCGGACCGGTCGAGCGGCCTGTGGAGCCGACAAGGCCGATACGCGCGCCGGCCTCGACGGTGTCTCCGGAGGCCACATCCAGCCGGCTGAGATGGCCGTACAGGGTGGTCATGCCGTTCGGGTGGCGAATCTCGACGAAGCGGCCGTAGCCGGCGGGCTCATAGCCGGTGCGCAGGACCGAGCCCTCGGCGGCGACATAGACGCCGGTGCCGCGCGGGGCGGCGATGTCGACACCCGCGTGGTTTCGGAGGGCCTGACCGGGAAGGCGGCGGGGGCCGAAGGGCGAGTTGATTTCATGGTTCCGAACGGGCGCCTCGAAAGCGATCAGCCGCGTGATCGGCCCCGCCGGTTCGGCCACAGCCGTCATCGACGGCGCCTCCGGCACGGCGAAAGCTTCTACGGGGGCGGAATCCGGGGTCAGGGGCGCGGCGGCCATGGCCAGCACGGCGACGCCGGCCAGGCTGGCGGCCTGGCCTGAATGGATGAGAAACGACCGGGCGGTCGGCAACAGGCGTCGCATGGCGGCGTCAGCTCCGTCTTCGGCTCAAAAGCGAGCGGGAGGGGCGCCGACGGCCGCAACGAGCGACACACTGCGGCCAGCGACCGGAAGACCGCCGTTCTAAGACTTCGTGGGGCGACTTTGGGGCGGCGGGGGGCGGCAGGTCGTCGCAGGTCGGGAACAAAAAAGGCGCGCGACCCGAAAGCCGCGCGCCCTGTTTCGTAGCAGAGGAAAGCCTACTGCAGCGGCAGGCTGAAGCTGATGGCCCCCACATGGCTGTTGGCGGTGTCGCCGAAGCGGCCGCGGTAGCCGAGGGTCATCTTCACCGGTCCCATGTCGGCCTCGACGCCCGCCGAGGCGATCAGCGAGCCGCCGAACGGATCCTCGATGTCGCGGGCGAGGATCTGGGCCGGGTTGGCCGTGATGCCCGTGCGAACGGCGTCGCTGCTATCGCCGAAGCTGTCGCGATAGCCGCCCTCGACGAAGAAGCTCATGCCTTCGCCGCCGCCTTCGGCCCGCAGCGTGAACTCGCCGCTGGCGGCCTGGACTGTCCGGTCCTGGTAGCTGTACTGCGCCGCCGGGCCCTGTTCGATGTAGCCGTTCACCTCGGTCGAGACGTAGTTGACCGCGACGCGGGGCGACAGGCCGATGCCGCCCATGTCGAGCCAGAAGCCGCCCTGGAGGCGGGCGCCGACGCTGCCGCCGGTCGTCTCGCCGGTATGGATGATCGGGGCGAGCGAGGTGACGCGGGTGATGTCGTCATAGTGGTCGACCGAACCGCCGACGGTGGCGCTGACGAAATGGCCGCCCGAGCGCCAGCCGCCGTAGATGTCGAAGGCATAGGTCTCGACGTCGAAGGCCATGCGGCCCGCCTCGACCTCGGCGGTACGGAAGGTTCCGGCGAAGCCGAAGCGCGCATTGGGCGACATGACGTGGTCCAGCCCGACCCGGCCGCCCCAGCCGGTGGCCTCGGCGGCGGCCACGGAGCCGCGGGCGTCGGTCTCGACGCTGTCGCCGATGGCGCCGAAGGTCAGGTGGGTGCCGGCCTGCCAGGCGGCGCGGCCGGACATCCCCTCGCTGGCGAGGTCCAGCAGGTCCTCACGCTGGCGGAAGCCGGTTTCGGCCTGGACGGTCGATTGGGCGCCGATGTCGCCATAGTAGAGGTAGTCATTGGCCAGCATGGCGAGCAGGCGGTGGCCGGCGGCGGTCGGGTGGACGCCATCCCAGTACAGATAGGTGTCCGGCGTGGCGCAGACTGTGAAGCCGTTGAAACAGGCATCCTTGACGTTGGTCAGTCCGAATGCGCCCGGGTTGCCGACCAGGGCCGGCCCGATCTTGTACAGGTCCATCAGGATGATGTTGGTGCCCGGCCGCACCGCCGCCGTGGTCATCAGCGCCGCCAGAAGCGCGCCGTTGAACTGGGTTCCGGCATAGT
>JALYPS010000271.1 GCA_030856285.1 Pseudomonadota bacterium | reverse complement strand
GGTCGGTAGAAGGTCGAGCCGATCTCGCAGCGGCGATAATCGGGCTTGATCTCATAGAGGCTGGTCGAACCGACGACCGTGCCGTCCTTCAGCCGTCGCACGGCGTAGGCGATGCGCGTCCCCTGCTCCATGGCCTTCAGCGCCGACCGCCACCAGCCGTCGAAATGCGGGCCATAGCCGGCGGCGACCATGATGTCCCACGACGCCGCATCGCAATCCAGGGCGGCGCGCACCTCGCCTTCCAGCGCCTCCGTGAGGGGCTCCAGCCGCACGAAGCGATTTTCCAGCGGGACGACAGCCAGAAGCATCCGGCTTTGGCTCATGACGCGCCCTCGGTCTTCAGAAACGCCGTGACAGCGGCGTGGTCGACGGCCCTGTCGACAAAAGCCTCGCCGATGCCGCGGGCCAGGATCAGGGTCAGACCTCCGCCCTCAGCCTTCTTGTCGCCGGCCATCCGGGTCAGCAGCGCCTCAGCGGAAAAGACGCCGGCTGCGTCCAGTCGGGTCGGCAGACCCGCCGCAGAAATGACCGCCTCGACTCGCGTCGCATCTTCGTCCTGACACAGGCCGTTGGTCGCGGCGAACCGGAACGCCAGCGCGCAGCCCAGCGCCACCGCCTCGCCATGGGTCAGTTTTGTCTCGTCAAAGGCCAGTTCGGCCTCGATGGCGTGGCCGAAGGTGTGGCCGAGGTTCAGCAGGGCGCGCCGCCCGACCTCCTTCTCGTCCTCGCCGACGATAGCGCTTTTGATCTCGACCGACCGGACCACGGCGCGGGTCAGGGCGGCGGGATCGCCTTCAGCGCCGTCGGACCCTTCGCCCGCCAACCAGTCGAAGAAGGCCGCGTCGCAGATCAGGCCGTGCTTCAGCACCTCGGCCCAGCCAGAGCGCAGCTGGCGCGGCGGCAAGGTGGCCAGCAGGTCGATGTCGGCGACGACCAGCCGCGGCTGATGGAAGGCGCCGACCAGGTTCTTGCCGCGCGGGGTATCGATCGCCGTCTTGCCGCCGACCGAGGAATCGACCTGGGCCAGCAGGGTGGTCGGGACCTGGACGAAATCGATGCCGCGCATGAACAGGGCCGCCGCCAGACCCGCGAGATCGCCGACGACGCCCCCGCCCAGGGCCAGGATCAGGTCGCGCCGATCGAGACCGAAGGCCAGCAGCCGGTCGATCACCCGTTCCAGCTCGGCGAAGGATTTCGAGGCCTCGCCGGGCGGTACGGTCAGCAGCCGGGCGCGAACCCCCGCAGCCTCCAGCGCCGCCAGAACCGCGGGGCCGTGCAAGGCGGCGACAGTCTCGTCCGTGACGATGACCGTCCGGCCCTTCGCGAGGGCGGCGACCCGCCTGGCCAGATCAGGCATCAGGCTGCGGCCGATGACGACGTCATAGGGCTGGAAGCCGTCGCCGGAGACGCCGATGACCGTGCTCATGCCGCCGCCTCGGTCCAATAGGCTTCCAACGCACGGACGATGCCTTCGACCGCTTCGGCATGGGCGCCGCTGGCCACGTCCACGATCACATCGGCGCTGGCGTAGAAGGGATAGCGCACCTCTGCCATGGCCGTCAGCGCCTCGAGCGGATCCCGACCGCGCAGCAGCGGACGGGTGTCGCGGCGCAACACCCGGCTGGCCACCGTCTCCAGATCGGCCCGCATCCAGACCGTGACGGCGCGCGCCTTCAGCTCGGCCCGGGTTTCAGGATTGAGCACCGCCCCGCCGCCGGTCGCCAGCACCATGCGCGGGGCGTGCAGCAGGCGTTTCAGCACCCGCGCCTCCCCGGCCCGGAATTCCGATTCGCCGAGCCGGGCGAAGATGTCGGAGACGGTCATGGCCGCCGCTGCCTCGATCTCGATATCGCCATCCGCGAAGGGCAGACCCAGCCGTTTGGCCAGCCGGCGTCCGACCGTTGATTTGCCCACGCCCATAAGCCCGACCAGGGCTATGGTGCGATCATGAACGGGAATCGGTTCGTCATGGCTCATGGCCGGCCTCGCGAGAGGCGGCTGGACGGCGACGGAACGGGGGGCGGCAGGCACGTCATGATCCCACCACCCTCTACACCAAGCCTCGCCGTCGCAAAGCGCCCACGGGCATGAGCACGCCGCAGGTCGAGGCCTTTCTGGAGATGATGGCCGTCGAACGCGACGCTTCGCCCCACACCCTGTCCGCCTATGGCCGCGATCTGGCCGATGCCGAGGCGGGGATCACGGGCGGTTTGATGCGTGGCGACGAGGCGGGGGTCGAGGTCTGGTACGCTGATCTGGGCCGCCGTGGCCTTTCGCCGGCTACCCAGGCCCGGCGTCGATCGGCGGTCCGGCAGTTCTATCGCTTCGCCCTCGGCGAGGGCTGGCGGGCCGATGATCCCTCGCGGCGGCTGGATGCGCCGAAACAGGGCCGCAGCCTGCCCCGAACACTGGGCGGTGAAGAGATCGAGCGGCTGTTGAAGGCGGCGGCGCTGCACGACGGCGCGGCGGGCCTGCGCATGGTTGCGCTGGTGGAGCTGGCCTACGCTTCAGGCCTGCGTGTCTCGGAACTGCTTGGGCTGAAGGTCGAGGCCGTCCGGCGCGACCCCGCCTTTCTGATCGTGCGCGGCAAGGGCGGCAAGGAACGCCTTGCCCCCCTGAACGCATCGGCTCGGGAGGCGGTGAAAGTCTGGCTGATCGCACGGGAGACCGCTCGTCCGGAAAAGGCTCCCGACAGTCCGTGGCTCTTCCCCTCGGCCTCGGCCAAGGGGCATCTGACCCCGCGCCGGTTCGCCCAACTGCTGGATCAGGCCGCTGTCGACGCCGGGATCGACCCGGCCCGGGTCAGCCCCCACGTCCTGCGCCACGCCTTCGCCACCCACCTGCTGGAAGGCGGAGCCGACTTGCGCGTGGTCCAGATCCTGCTGGGCCATGCCGACATCGCCACGACCCAGATCTACACCCACGTCGCCACCGACCGTCTGGCGCAGGTGGTGAGTGACAAGCATCCCCTGGCGAGAGAAGAATGAACCGCCGCTTGCTCCCCGGCGTTGACCTGACTAGGTTCCGCCGCCTTCCGATGCGCCACGCGGCGCGCCTGTTCCGGACGCCTGATGGCTGTGCACTACCTCGAGTTTGAAAAGCCGATCGCCGATCTGGAGGCGAAGATCGAGGAGCTGAATCTGCTCTCCTCGACCTCCGGCTCGTTCGACGCAGAGGTGGATGGGCTGCGCAAGAAGGCCGAGCAGCTCCGCCGGAAGACCTACGCCAGCCTCGATCCGTGGATGAAGACCCAGGTCGCGCGCCACCCGCAGCGGCCGCATTTCGTCGACTATGTCGAGGGCCTGTTCACCGACTTCGTCGAGCTGAAGGGCGACCGGCAATTCGGCGACGATCAGGCCATCCTCGGTGGATTGGCCCGATTCCGCGGCGCGCCGGTGGTGCTCATGGGCCATGAGAAGGGCCACGACACCCAGACCCGCGTGGTGCACAATTTCGGCATGGCCCGGCCGGAGGGCTACCGCAAGGCCGTGCGCCTGATGGATCTGGCCGAACGCTATGGCCTGCCGGTGCTGACCTTCGTCGATACCGCCGGAGCCTATCCGGGTCTGGGCGCCGAGGAGCGCGGCCAGGCTGAGGCCATCGCCCGTTCCACCGAGCGTTGCCTGACGCTGGGCGTCCCCTCCATCGCCACCGTCACGGGCGAAGGCGGCTCGGGCGGCGCCATCGCCATCGCCGCCGCGGGCCGCGTGCTGATGCTCGAGCATTCGATCTATTCGGTGATCTCGCCCGAGGGCGCGGCGGGCATCCTCTGGCGCGACGGCGCCCGGGCTCGCGACGCCGCCATGGCCATGAAGATCACCGCGCCCGATCTGGTGGAGCTCAAGATCGTCGACCGGATTATCCCGGAGCCCGTCGGCGGGGCCCACGCCGATCGCGAGGCGGCCGTCGCCGCTGTGGGCGACGTGCTGGCCGAGGAACTGGCGGCCCTCTCAGGCCTGACGCCGGACCAGCTGCGCAAGGCCCGGGCCGACCGCTTCTACGCCATCGGCCGCGCCGGCTAAACGACCGGTCACGGGGCGTTAACCACTCCGCTACCGGATGCTGCGAGCGTCGCCGGATGTCTTTTCAGTTTCCCGCCCTGCGAGTCTCTCAGCGATGAGCGGTCTCGGCGAAGCGTTACGCGACAGCGCGGTCATCAACCTGACCGGCGCGGTGACCATGATCGTCGACGATTCGGCATTCGCCCTGGATCTGACGAGCAAGTTGCTGACCGGGTTCGGCATCAACCCCCGTCACATTTGCCGTGGCGCGGCCGAGGCCATGGAAATCCTGAAGGTGCAGAATATCGACCTGCTGGTGGTCGATTGCGAGATGCCCGGGATCGACGGCTTTGAACTGGTCCGCTGGCTCCGCCGGTCCGGTCTGGAGCCCAACGCCTTCGTGCCGGTGATCATGACGGCCGCCCACATCCGGCGGCGTCGCCTGACCAAGGCCCGGGACTGCGGCGCCAGCTTCATCATCACCAAGCCGTTCAGCGCCACCACCCTGCTGGAGCGGATCGTCTGGGTGGCGAAGGACGGGCGGCCGTTCCTTGAGGTCGGAGACTATTTCGGGCCCGATCGCCGCTTCCGCAACGCCCCGCCGCCCCGGGTGGAACGTCGCGCCGACATGATCCGGAAAGCCGCATTCGAGGCCCAGAAAGCACAGGCGAAAATCGAGGGAGAGGCCGTTTGACCGTCATCACCCATCCGCGTCGCAAGTCCAACCTGGCCAGGATGATCGACGCCGCCGGCGGCGTCAGCATCGGCGTAGCCCTGGCCCAGGCCCGGGCCAATATCGAGGTCATGCGCCCGCAGGCCCTGAAAGTCATTGAGGCCGGGATCAGCGCCCTCGAAGCCGTGCCGGCGCCGATCGGTCCTGCTGACCTGCCCCTGCGTCTTGATGAGGCCTATCGCGCGGCTACCAGCCTCATCGACGCCGCCGGCCCGTTTGAACTGTTCGACCTTTGCCGCGCGGCCGCCGGATTGTGCGACCTGATCGGCGCGGTCGATCCGGAAGACGCCTTCGACTGGCGCATCGTAACCGTCCACGCCCGGTCGCTCAGACTGTTGCAGACCTTGCCTCCCGCGGCGGCTGAAGAACGCGCCCGCATCCTTCAAAGCCTCAGCGAAGTCATCGAACGCAAGCTGGCTCAGACCGGCTGACGTTCCGTCCGGGCTCCGCGCGTCTGTTTGCGCCACAGGGCCGCATACTCCCCGCCCAGATGCGCGACCAGTTCGTGGTGGGCGCCGCGCTCGACGATCCGTCCGGCCTTGAGCACGAGTATCTGGTCCGCGTCGGCGATGGTCGACAGGCGGTGGGCGACGACCAAGGTGGTGCGGCCCGCCCGCGCCTTGCGCAGCGTCTTCTGGATGGCGGCCTCGGTGCGGCTGTCCAGCGCGCTGGTGGCCTCGTCGAGGATCAGAATGCATGGGTCGGCCAGCAGGGCGCGGGCGATGCCGACGCGCTGACGCTCCCCGCCCGACAGCTTCAGCCCGCGCTCGCCGACGCGGGTCTCCATGCCCTCGGGCAGTTCGCGGACGAAATTGGCCAGCTCCGCCGCCTCGGCGGCCGCCCAGATGGCGGCCTCGTCGGCGTCGGGGCGGGCGAAGCCGATGTTGGCGCGGATGCTGTCGTTGAACAGGGCCACGTCCTGAGGCACCAGGGCCACCGCGGCGCGCAGGGACGCCTGCGTCACCTGTCGCGCATCCAGTCCGTCGATCAGCACCCGGCCCTCCTGCGGGTCCAGCAGCCGCAGGGCCAGTTTGACGATCGTCGACTTGCCGGAGCCCGAAGGGCCGACCAGCGCCGTGGTGGTGCCCGGCGGGGCGATGAAGCTGACGTCCTCCAGACCGTTGGCGCGTGAGTCATGGCGGAAGCCGACCTGTTCGAAGGCCAGGGCCGCGCCGCGGGCGTCCGCAGGCCGGGGCAGCGGAACGGCGTCGGAGGCGTCCGCGACCTGCGGCGTCTGGCGCGTCACCTTCAGCATCTCCTCCATGTCGATGAAGGACTGGCGGATTTCGCGATAGGCGAAGCCGAGAATGTTCAGCGGCGCATAGAGGGAGATCATGATCAGCACCGCCGCCATGACGTCGCCCGGGCCCATCCGGCCCGCCGCGGCCTCGAACCCGGCCATGACCGCCATGACGGCCAGACCGATGTTCATGATCACCGCCTGCATGATGTTCAGCATGGCCAGCGAACTGTTGGCCTTCAGGGCGGCGCGCGTGTAGTCGCCCAGCGCCCGGTCATAGGCCCCGGCGGCCCGGGC
>JALYPS010000270.1 GCA_030856285.1 Pseudomonadota bacterium | reverse complement strand
CTTCGGTGAAGCGCTCGTACAGAGCCTCGTCGCTGTCGTAGTGGCGTGCGGTATAGAGATTGACCACGCCCGCGCCCGCCCTGTCGCCCGAAGCGGAGGAATCGCCCTGACCACAGGCGGCGACGAGCGTGGCCATGGCGATGGAAAAGATGACATTGGTTCGCATCTGCATGGAGTTGTCTTCGTTTGATTGGGCGGCGAGGTCAAGGAAAAGGGCGATCGTCGCGACTGATGGATCGGCAAGGCTGTCAATCCCCGAACAGTTTTCCTCCGCTATGCAAAATCGGAGGGTGAGCCTGCATAGGGATAATGCGGTCATCGGGCGGGCGAGCCGTAGCCAAGCCTGCCGGCGCGGCGGTGCTGTCATCTGTGGATGGCCCCTGCACTGCAAGTGTGAATTTGGTTTGATGCTGGGATCTGTCGGGGTGCGGTCATCTGTCCGGCCTGTTGGCGCGGCGCTGATGTCCGCTGGCCCTGATGGAGTCCGCTAGCCAGGTCCCTATCAGTCCATCGAGCTCAAGGCTCCGACAGCACCTCGGGTTGTCCTGGCCTGCGGCCGCGTTCAGATCGTCATCATCATCCCTTGTGCACCCTTACAGTTCGGAGCGGCGACGCTGGGCCGCCGCGGTCTCGGTCAGGCCATGACGGGCGGGCGGTAGACCTCGCCCCGCTTCAGTACGGCCCAGACTATTCTGGCGTTCTTGTTGGCCATGGCGACGGTCACGACGCGTGCCGGTCGGCGCTCGAGCAGGGCGTTGATCCATGCCGCGGACGCCGATGCGCCGGTGCGGGCCCGACGGATCACCGAGGTCGCCCCCACCACCAGCAGCTTGCGAAGATAGCCGTCGCCCATCTTGGAGATACGGCCGAGCCGATCCTTGCCGCCCGAGGAGTTCTGGCGTGGAACCAGACCCAGGAAGGCGGCGAATTCACGGCCGGAGCGGAACAGGCCAGGGTCGGTCACGGCGGCCGAAAGCGCCGTGGCGGTGATGATGCCGATCCCCGGTATGGTCGCCAGTCGCTGGCTTGCCTGGTCCTGGCGATGCCAGGCGAGCAGCCGGCGTTCGAGCCCATGGATCTCGGTGGCGAGAGTGCTGAGCTGTTCGGCCAGTCTCAACAGGGCGGATCGGGCCAGTTCTGGGAGCTCGGTCGCCGGTGCCTGACGGACCTGCTCGACCAGTTCGCAGGTCCGACGCGCGCCCTGCGGGGCGATGATCCCGAACTCGGCGCAGTGGCCACGGATGGCGTTGATCAGCATGGTCCGCTGGCGCACCAGCAGCTCGCGGGTCCGGTGCAGAACCAGCACGCCCTGCCGCTCGGCGCTCTTGATCGGCACGAACCGCATGGTCGGCCGGGTGACCGCCTCGCAGATCGCCTCGGCGTCGGCCGCGTCGTTCTTCTGTCGACGCAGATAGGCCTTCACGTATGAGGGCGGCATCAGCCGCACCTGGTGGCCCAGCGCCGAGAGCTCACGGGCCCAGAAGTGCGCCGTGGCGCAGGCTTCCATTCCGACCAGGCATGCAGGGATCGCCTCGAAAAACCTCATAACCTCCGCGCGGCGCAGCTTCTTCGTGACGGTGACCTGGCCAACGGCGTCGACGCCGTGGACCTGAAACACCGACTTGGCGATATCAATCCCGATCGTGGTAACGTTCATGGTGGATGGCTCCTGTTTAGGTGGGCGCTTCAAGCAACGGCCACCCTATGGCGCAAAGACGCCGGACACAGGGGCCATCCACCCCATCAGTCCAACGACAACTTGTCTCCACTAGCCGCAGGTAGGGCAGGGGACGCCGAGCCTATCCGGCGAGCGTCTGCAACTCGGCCAGGGCGGCTGAGCGTTGGGCCTTGTATGTCTCTCTGCTGATGAGGTGGCGATCCTGGTTGAAGTGGTTGTGGAAGGCGGCGTGGACGGAGCTGAACTTCTGCAGCGTCTTCATCTGCCGGAACCTCAGCATGGCCCGTTCTCGTCGTCGGAAGGGCAGATGTGAGTTCTCAACCCTGTTGTTGGCCCACCTGCCAACCACCTGTTTGTCAGCGTTGCCGAGCTCTTTCATTGCTGCCTTGTAGGAGCGCAATCCGTCGGTGACGATCGCCTTAGGACGCCCGTGGCGCTTCAGGGCTTTCTTGATGAACTTCAGAGCTGCGGCCTGGTCTCTGG
>JALYPS010000265.1 GCA_030856285.1 Pseudomonadota bacterium | reverse complement strand
CGCTTGTCCCCCGGCCGGTCATCGGATCGGGCCGCCGGCCGCGCGCCGGTACGGGCGTCGCCGCGGGGGCGATCG
The DNA here is from genome assembly GCA_030856285.1 of Pseudomonadota bacterium. Taxonomy (GTDB): domain Bacteria; phylum Pseudomonadota; class Alphaproteobacteria; order Caulobacterales; family Caulobacteraceae; genus Brevundimonas. Next base: position 2,480 of record JALYPS010000265.1, on the reverse strand, counting down.
ATGAACTGGTCCTCGCGCGGCTTGAACGCCCGCTTGGGCCGTTCGCCAGACGCCGCCTCGGCGCCTTCGGGCCGGGCGCGCGGGGTGAAATTCTTCTTCGGATGCTCGAATTTCGGCGCGGCCTTGGCCCAGCCCGGCTTTTTCTGCGGCCGGGCGGCGCGTTCGGCGGCGGCGTCCGCCGCGGCTCCGGCGGCGCGGACGCGGCTGGGCTTGCGCGACGGATCGGAGATGGCCGAGCCCGAAGCCCCCTTGTTGATCGGCGCCGAGGTGCGACGGCCCGGGATCGGCGCGGGCGTCGAGACCGTATTGCCGGTCGGCAGGTTCTCGGGCCGGATATGTTCGGCCAGCATCTCGCGGATCACGCGAGGACCGACCTCCTCGACCGAACCGATCGGCAGGGTGCCGAGCTGGAACGGGCCGTAGGCCAGACGGATCAAGCGGTTCACCGTCAGGCCAAGATGCTCCAGCACCTTGCGGACCTCACGGTTCTTGCCCTCGGTGATGGAGACGCTGATCCACAGGTTGGCGGGTGCGTTGCCCTCGCTCTCTTTGGCCTTGTCCAGCGTGGCCTCGATCGGGCCATAGCGGACGCCGTCGACCGTGACCCCGTCCCTCAGCGAATCGAGCTGCAGCTGGCTGACCCGGCCACGGGCGCGGGCGCGGTACTGGCGCACCAGTTCGGTCGAGGGCAGTTCCAGCGCGCGGCTCAGTTCGCCGTCATTGGTCAGCAGCAGCAGGCCCTCGGTGTTGAGGTCGAGCCGGCCCACCGACAACACCCGGGGCAGGCCGCTGGGCAGGGCGTCGAAGACGGTCGGCCGTCCAGCCGGATCGGTGTGCGAGGTCAGCAGGCCGGCCGGCTTGTGATAGCGCCAAACCCGCGTCGCCTCGGCCGAGCCGATCGGCTTGCCGTCGACGGTGATGACGTCGTCGCGCGTCACCAGCACGGCCGGGGTGTCGAGGATCTTGCCGTTCACGGCGACCTTGCCGAGGCCGATCAGCCGTTCGACCTCGCGGCGCGAAGCGATGCCGGCCCGGGCCATGACCTTGGCGATCCGCTCGCTGCGTTTCGGACCTTCGTCAGCCTTCGGCCCCGGCTTGCCGTCCTTCGCGAAGGGCTTGCCGCCCGGCTTCCCGAAGGATTTTCCGCCCTTGGGCGGACCGCGATCGTCGCCGCTCTCGACGCGCTTGACGTAGGGTTTGCGGGGACCGTCGCGGCTGTCGTCTTGACGCGGGCGCGGCTTCTTGTCGTTGTCTCGGGGATGGCTGGCCATGATGAGCGGTTCATGCACATGGCCTTGGCGTGTGCGCAAGCGGCGGCGGACGCGGGAGAGACTCCCGTGGGCTGCGTCATCGTCGATGAATCGACCGGCGAGGTCGTCGCTGAAGGCCGCAACGGTCCCATCGGCGCCCACGATCCGACCGCCCATGCCGAGATCGTCGCCATGCGCGCGGCAGCGGCGAAGCTCGGGAATTATCGCCTGACGGGCCTGACCCTTTATGTAACGCTCGAGCCCTGCGCCATGTGCGCCGGAGCCATCAGCCACGCTCGCATTGGCCGGGTGGTCTGGGGCGCCGACGATCCCAAGGGCGGGGCGGTGGCGCACGGCCCCCGCTTCTTCGACCAGCCGACCTGCCACTGGAGACCCGCAGCCGACGGCGGCGTGCTGGCGGTGGAGGGCGGCGAGCTGCTGCGCGCCTTCTTCCGCGCCCGCCGCAAGGGAACGGCGGCGCCCGATGCACGTTAATTCGCCGGGGCCGCACGGCTCAGCTTGTTCGAGAGTCCGTATGAAGTCCCTGGTCCTCGTCGCCGTCCTCTCCTGTCTCGCGATCGCCGCCTGCGGTCAGAAGCCGAAGGATGCGCCGACCGACGGGGACGCTGTGCGCGAGCGGGCGCAGGAGGCCCAGACGGCCCGGCGTCGCACGGGGGCCGAGGCCCAGGACCGGGCCCTGAACCGCGTCATCCGGACCGTCTATTTGTGCAACAACAGCGAGCGCCTGTCGGTCGACTTCGACAATCCGCGCCAGACGGCGACGGTGCGCAACTCCAGTGGCGAGGCCGTCGACCTGTACCAGGAGCGGGCCGCCGAAGGCATCTGGTACAAGGCCTCCGGCTATGAGCTGCGCGGCGAGGGCGTCATGGCCACATGGACCTCGGATGGCCGGCCGCCGACCGAATGCCGGGCGGTCGACTAACCGAACGCCGCCAGCCTCGCATCCAGCCGCGCCCGGACTTCGGGCCAGTCATCGTCGAGCACGGCGAACTGGGCGGTGTCGCGAATCCGGCCTTTGAAGGTGATCTTGTGCTTGCGCAGGACCCCCTCGTCGCGTGCCCCCAGCTTGCGGATGGCGGCCTGACTGCCGGGGTTGATGGCGTCGGTGACGATCTCGACACGCACCGCCCCGCCGTCGAAGGCGTGACCCAGCAACAGCCGCTTGCAGGCCGGATTCACCGGCCCTCCGCGCGCCTCGGGGCGGTAGAA
>JALYPS010000259.1 GCA_030856285.1 Pseudomonadota bacterium | reverse complement strand
CCCTGGTCGAGGGACGGCCCCAGCACTTCGGCCAGGCTGGTCCGGCCCCCCAGCATCTCGCACAGCAGCTGTTCGATCGACACCATGACCATGGCGTGAGGAGCGCCGTCCATCGGCGCGCGTTCCGCCAAATCCATCAGCCGGTCGAGGCGCGGTCGTCCGCCGCGCAGATCCTTCAGGGCGCCGCACACGACTCCGCCCATGATGAAGGCGCGGTCCGGCTGGCCGGCCATGCGGTGGGCGATGTCGGCGATCGAACAGTCTTCCAGACTGGGGAAGAGGTCGCGCCGTCCGGCGGCGATGACGCGCTCCAGGGTCTGGTCCGACAGTTTCTGGTAGTGGCGCATCAAATCATGGACCGGCTGGCCCACGTCCTGGCTCTCGGGCACGGCGATCTTCTGGATGGCGTGCTGGAGCTCGACGCCCGAGGCTTCCAGCTTTTCAGCGAGGTCGGGGCGGTGCAGCAGTTCGAACGCAGTGACGCCGTTGCGCCCCAGCCAGTCCTCCAGCACCCGGCTGATCGTCTCGCGGGCATGGGGGGCGTAGAAGTCCTGCGGCGCCGAACAGCGCGGCCCAGCCTGGTCCTCGGGCACGACCCGCTTTGACTGAACTTCAGGCGCTCCGCGGGTCAGCACGGTCACGCTGTTGAATTCCATGGTGTCGGGATCGAGCGTTTCCTTGGTCACGCGTACCGCGGCGGCGCGGTTGTCGGAAAGCATGTCCTCGGCGGTCTGGATGGCCTGGGCGCGGTCTTCCGTCGCCATCTGGAGGCTCCAGGGAGCCGGCGCAGTCTTGCGAATATAGACTTCGTAGTGGACAGGGCCTGCCATGGAGCACTCGAGTTTTGCACTCCCAGCATGGCGCCAAGGCTTTAAGGTCAGGTTTCGTTGCGCATTGAAGCGGCGCAGCCCATGTTTTCCGCCGTATTCTCTCCACGATGTTTTAGAACGGTACCGTTTGCCGCGCGTTGAAGTGGCGAACGATCCGGCTGCAAGGAGCTGACTTGGCCAACATCACCCTGGTCGACGACGACGAGAACATCGTCGCTTCCGTCTCGCTGGCGCTGGAAAGCCATGGCCACAAGGTTACGGCGTTCCACGATGGCGCTGCCGGCCTTGAAGGGCTGGAGGCCAGTCCGCCCGATCTGGCCATCCTCGATGTGAAGATGCCGCGCATGGACGGGATGGAGGTGCTGCGCCGCCTGCGTCAGACCTCGCAGATCCCGGTCATCATGCTGACGTCCAAGGACGAGGAAATCGATGAGATCCTCGGCTTCAACCTCGGCGCTGACGACTATATCCACAAGCCGTTCAGCCAGCGTCTGCTGATCGAGCGGGTCAAGGCGCTGCTGCGCCGGACCGGCGCTGACGGGGCCGAGCCCGAGCCTTCGGGCGAGGGTTCGACCAAGGCGATCAAGCGTGGCAAGCTGTCGATGGACCCCGCTCGCCACGAGAGCACCTGGGAGGGTCGGCCGGTCAAGCTGACGGTGACAGAGTTCCTGCTGCTGCAGGCCCTGGCCCAGCGGCCCGGTTTCGTGAAGAGCCGCGACAACCTGATGGACGCCGCCTACGACGATCAGGTCTATGTCGACGACCGCACCATCGACAGCCACGTCAAACGCATGCGGAAGAAATTCCGGGTGGTCGACCCCGAGTTCGACGCCATCGAGACCCTGTATGGCGTTGGATACCGCTATCGCGAAAGCTGATCCGCTCCCGCCGGGAGGGGATGAACCCCGCCGTCGCCTGAAACGCTTCGGCGGGTCGCGGCTCGGCGGGCTGATTCTCGCCCTGAACCTGCTCAGCCTGCTGATCCTGTTTGTCGGGGCCCTGTTGCTCAACGAATGGCAGCGGGGGCTGATCGAGGCGAGGCAGCAAACCCTCACGGCCCAGGGCGAACTGCTGGTCAAGGTGCTGGGCGACGAGGAAATCACCCAAGGTGACCCCCAACCGGCGCTGGATCCGTTCAAGGCGGCCGAACTTTTGGTCGACAACTTTATTCCCGAGGGCCAGCGGGCCCGTCTTTTCGACATCGACGGCCTGCTGGTCGCCGACAGCTATGCCGTGACCGAGGTGATTCCAGGTCAGCCCCTGCCTCCGGCCTTGCCCGCCGGCACGCCTCCGCCCGCCCCTGACCCCGACACCGAGAGCAACAATTCGGCGGGCCTGGAACGCGCCCGCGCCGCCCTCGCGGCTGAGGTGGAACAGGCGTTGGACGGCGAGCCGCAGGCGACGCTTCGACTTTCGGAAAGCGGCGATCGGGTGGTGTCCGTCTCGATCCCGGTGCGTCACGTGCAGCAGGTGTTGGGGGTGTTGACCCTCGAGGCCGGCGATGTGGACGAGACCCTGGCCGCCCAGCGCCGCGCCCTGATGCCCTTCGCTCTGGTGGCGCTGGCGGTGAACCTGCTGGGGTCGCTGCTGATGCATCTGTTCGTGGCCCGTCCGGTGATGCGGCTGTCGGCGGCGGCGGACGAGGTGCGGCTGCAACGCGCGCGGGCCATCTCCCTGCCCGATCTGGAGGGCCGCAAGGACGAGATCGGCGATCTGGCCCGGTCGCTGGAGACCATGACCGAGACCCTGTCGGACCGGATGGACGCCATCGAGGCCTTCGCCGCCGACGTGTCGCACGAGATCAAGAACCCCTTGACCTCGATCCGTTCGGCGCTGGAGACCCTGCCGCTGGTCAAGACAGCGGCCCAGCGCGAAAAGCTGACCAATCTGCTGCAACAGGATGTGCGCCGGCTGGACCGGCTGATCACCGACATCTCCAACGCCTCGCGGCTGGACGCCGAGCTGAACCGCGACCGGCCGCGCGCCATCGACCTGACCCAGCTGCTGACAGAGATCGTCGGCGTCTATGCGTCCGGGGTGAAGCCGGGCGAGGGGAATGTGACCTTCGCGGCGCCGACGGGAGATCACGTCCAGATCATGGGCCGCGACGGGCCGTTGGGGCAGGTGTTCCGAAATCTGATCGACAACGCCCGCTCGTTCAGCCCGCCGGGCGGCACGGTGCGGCTGTCGCTGGTTCGCGACGATATCGACCCGGATCGGCCCATTCGCGTGCGAATCGACGACGACGGCCCGGGCATTCCACCGGAGAATCTCGAGACGGTGTTCGAACGATTCTACACCGCCCGTCCGCGGGGCACGGCGTTCGGGGCCAATTCGGGGCTGGGCCTGTCCATCGTGCGTCAGATCGTCGAGGCTCATGGGGGCGATGTCCGGGCCGCCAATCGCACGGATTCGGCAGGCGGCGTCGGCGGCGCCCGGTTCGAAGTCGCCCTGCCTGCCGCGCCGGCGCCGGGCCGGCGGGCATGACCGTCGTCCAGCCGCTGCACGCCACCGCCGTGGCGCAATGGGGACCGGGGATCGGCTGGCGCGCCATCCTGATCAGCGGGCCGTCGGGCGCGGGCAAGAGCGACCTGGCCTTGCGGCTGATCGGACGTGGCTGGCGGCTGGTGGCCGATGACTATGTCCATGTCTTCGCCTCGGGCGAGGCGCTGTACGTAACTGCGCCGGATACGATCCGGGGGCGGATGGAGGCCCGCGGCGTCGGGGTCATCTGCGCCTGTTTGCGCGGGGTGGTGCGGCTGGTTCTGGCCGTGGACCTGGTTGAGTCTACCCCGGAACGGCTGCCGGACCCGGAAACGCGGAGCCTCGCGGGCCGGTCCTTGCCGCTGCTCCGGTTGGCCGGATTCGAGGCGTCCGCGGTCGAAAAGGTCGCGGCGGCCATCGCCCCGCTTTAACCCGGCGCGGACTTGGGCTATTCCGCCCGGCTTGCGGCGCGCTCAAGGGCGTCCGGACGCGGGGGCGAAAGTCTTGGTGAAGCCTTCATGATCGGGCTGGTGATTGTCACCCACGGGGGCCTGGCCTCCGAATTTCTCGCGGCCATGGAGCATGTGGTGGGACCCCAGCGCGGGGTCGCGGCCATCTGCATCGGGCCGGAGGACGACATGGAGCGGCGCCGCCGCGACATCGTCGACGCCGCCGCGGCCGTCAATGACGGCGCCGGCGTCATCCTGCTGACCGACATGTTCGGGGGCACGCCGTCCAACCTGGCCATATCGGTGATGGAAGAGACCCGCGCCGAGGTCATCGCCGGGCTGAACCTGCCCATGCTGATCAAACTGGCCAGCGTGCGCGGGCGCGAACCGCTCGAGGCCTGTGTCGCCCACGCCCAGGATGCCGGGCGCAAATACATCTCGGTCGCCAGCTGGGTGCTTCAGGGCGAGAAATGACCGCGACCGCGACCGCGAACATCTGCAACACCCGTGGCCTGCACGCCCGCGCCTCGGCCAAATTCGTCAAACTGGCCTCGACCTTCGACGCCGAGGTCCATGTCACCCGCGACGGCGTCACCGTGAACGCCCTGTCGATCATGGGCCTGCTGATGCTGGGCGCCGGCAACGGCTGCGCGATCGACATCTCCGCCGAGGGCGCGGAAGCCCAGGCCGCCGTGGCCGGCCTGGCCGATCTGGTGGCGCGCAAATTCGACGAGGACCAGTAGAGACGGCGTCCGTCCTACCGGGCGGTCAGCCTTCGGGCTGACGCAACTCGACAGGTGGCAGCGGACGACAGCCCGTCCGCACCGGGAACGGCGCCGCCTCTCCGGGGAAAACCCGATCGGTGCGACCGTTGCTCATCACCTCGAGACGCCAGCGGCCCGTCTCTCCCGGCTGCGCCGTGGAGACCCGCAGGCGGTACATGACATTGGGTCGAACGCCGTCGACCGGCCCGCCCGCGGCGGTAAAGGCCAGGACGGCCTCCTCTCCCCGCCCGGCCGCGACCTCGCCGACCACACGACCCTCCGGGTCGATCACCCGGAGCACCGGCGCGAAATCGGGCGAACTCAGGTTCAGCCCGGTGACCCTGCCGGCCGCCATCGGGTGCGCGTGGTCGTTGAACCAGCGCCCGTCATCACCCAGGGTGTCGTCACAGGCCAGCCCGAGGTGTCCGCGGTAGGCGAGACCGTCGGCGAGCGGCGGCGGGCGGCCCGGCATCGGCGGCAGGGGCGGCGGCGGCGGCCCGTCCTGCAAGCCCAGCACCGCCACGGCGACCAGCGTCAACAGCATCACACAATCCCTCTCCAGCGAGCCCTCGGCCCAGCCTACCGTCCGCGATCGAAAGTGGCGAGCGGCTGGCCGGGTCCGGGTTTCAGCCCTTCGCCCGGCCGGGCGGCGCCGCGCCGATGTGGTCGATGGCCAGTCTGGCCGCGATTTCCACCTGTTTCGCCCGCTCGAGATAGCGGGCGCGGTCGGCTTCGCTCCGGCTGTCGGCGCAGCGGTCGCAGCTAACGCCCTCGACATATTTCGGGGATGCCCGCCCTGCCTCGCTGACCGGCATGCGGCAGCCCCGGCAAAGGCTGTGGCTGCCCGGCGTCAGGCCGTGGCCGACGGCGACCCGCTCGTCGAAGACGAAACACTCGCCCTGCCACAGGCTTTCGGCCTCCGGCGTCGTTTCGAGGTAGCGCAGAATGCCGCCCTCGAGATGGAAGACGTCCTGCACGCCTTCGGCCTTGAGGAAGGCCGTGGCCTTCTCGCAGCGGATGCCGCCGGTGCAGTACATGGCGACCCTCGGCGGGTCCGGCCGGTCCAGCAGGGTGCGGCCCTCGGTCCGAAACCAGTCCGGGAAGTCGCGGAAGCCGCGCGTTTTGGGCTGGATCGCGCCCTCGAAGGCGCCGACGGCGGCCTCATAGTCGTTGCGGGTGTCGATCACGACCACGTCCGGCTGCTGGATCAGGGCGTTCCAGTCGGCCGGCGCGACATAGGTTCCGGCGTTGACGGCGGGGTCCAGGTCCGGCTGGCCCATGGTGACGATCTCGGGCTTGATCCGCACCTTCAGGCGATGGAATGGCATGGCTGCCGCCTCGGCGAATTTGACATCGAGGTCCGCGAAACCCGGAAGGGCGCGTATGCCGGCCAGCACGCGATCGATGGAGACTTCGGGGCCGGCGATCGTCCCGTTCAGCCCCTCATGGGCGACCAGCAGGGTTCCGCGCACGTCCGGCCGACACAGGGCCTCGAGCTGATCGCGGATGGCCTCGCAGTCGCCGATGGTCGCGAACCGGTAGAGGGCGGCGACCTTCACTGGCCCGGTGGAGCGCGCTATGGCTGGATCGGCGGCCTGGGTCATGACAGCGGTGCGGTTGCCTGGTGGAGCCGAGGGGAGGCTCCACGAAACTCAAAACCCTTGCGGTATCAGACATCGACAGTCGCGCGAGCAGCGCATTCGACTCTATGCGTAACAGTTGTGCGTAACAAGCAGGGCTTCAGATGTGGACGCGGAATGCCGGACCATCATACTCCTGTGGCCGCGCGGGCGATTGCCCCGAGAGCTGACGTGGAGAACGCCGGATCAGAGTTGCGTGTCGCATGGCGCAGGGTCTTGATTACCTCCGCCTCGTTGGCGCTCATAAGCCGCCTCTCCAGAACCTCGATGAGTGTGGACGGGGCGCTGTCGTTCCTCACCTTGTATTGACGGAGCCAAAGCACAAAAAGTGACACCAAATCGACCCGGAGCAGTTCGGCGATTTTGGGCAGATGTGACAGAGGAACAGCTGTCCGTCCTGTGCGCCACATAGATATATTGTTCGCGGCCATGAAGCCGAACTTGCTTGCGGCTGCATCGTTCGTTAATCCAGTAGAACCCCAGTTCGCATCCATGAACTCGGAAAGTGGTGATGTTTTCGCAGATTTCGAGGCTACGCGAGGACGGCCAGCTTTAGAC
>JALYPS010000257.1 GCA_030856285.1 Pseudomonadota bacterium | reverse complement strand
CGGAATGGTCGCAGCGGGGCGTGACCTATCGCGGTCTGGTCAAGGGCGGCGGATGCCTCTGGTTCGAGGCCCGCACCTCGATCATTCGGGATGACGAAGGCCGGGTCGTCGAGTTCCAGGATCTGGTGCGCGACATCACGGAGACCAAGCGGCTGGAGGAAGACTTGATCGAGGCGCGCGACCGGGCCGAGGCCGGCGCGCGCGCGAAGTCGGAATTCCTCGCCAATATGAGCCACGAGCTGAGGACGCCGCTGACCAGCGTCATCGGCTTCTCGGGTCTGCTGCAGCAGAGCGTGGCCCTGCCCGAGACCGAGCGGCGATACGCCGACCGGATCGGTACGGCCAGCGAGGCCCTGCTGGGCGTGATCAACGACATTCTGGACTATTCCAAGCTCGAAGCCGGGGCGGTGCAGATGGAGGCGCGGGCCTTCGACCCACGGGCGCTGGCGCAGGCGGCGGCGGCGATGGTCGAGGGCCAGTGCGAGGTCAAGGGTCTGACGATGGCCGTGGTGGTCGATCCCAACCTGCCGGCGGCGCTCACCGGCGACGACGGACGGTTGCGGCAGGTGATGCTGAACTTCCTCGCCAATGCGGCCAAATTCACCGCGAAAGGCTCCGTGACGCTGACGGCGTCCTGGACCGGCGAGCGGCTGAGGATCGCGGTGGCGGACACCGGCATCGGCATCGCCGCCGGGAAGGTCGACGCTCTGTTCGAACGCTTCAGCCAGGCCGACAATTCGACCACGCGGGTCTACGGCGGGACCGGGCTGGGGCTTTCGATCTCGCGCCGGCTGGTCGAGATGATGGGCGGCGAGATCGGGGCGGAGAGCCGCACCGGCGAAGGTTCGACCTTCTGGTTCGAGGTTCCGCTGACGCCTACCGAAGCTATGGCAGCCGAGGAACAGGCGGCCGGCGAGACGGCGAACCCGGAAGGGCTGCGCATCCTTATGGCCGATGACGCCGCCGCCAACCGGGAGCTGGTGGTGGCGATCCTGGGCGGGATGGGCGTCGCGCTGGAGACCGTCGAGGACGGCGCCCAGGCGGTGGAGGCCGCCCGGGACGGCGGCTATGACCTGATCCTGATGGATGTGCATATGCCGGTCATGGACGGGCTGGACGCGACCCGTGCGATCCGGGCGCTGGGCGGGGAGGCGGGCCGGGTTCCGATCATCGCCCTGACCGCCAATGTCCAGCCCGAGCAGGTGCTGCGCTGCCGGGAAGCGGGCATGGACGATCACGTCGGCAAACCGATCCAGGTGGCGGAGCTGATGAACGTCATTGCGGCGCGGCTGGAGCAACGGGCGAGCCTGAAGGCGTCCGAAGCCGCCTGAGCCGCCCTGCACCGTGACGCTGTGCTTACAGTTCGCGGATCTATAGTCGGGTTGGCGCGGTAAGATCTCCCGAAATCAATCACTTGTGATTTTCTGACTGCGATTTGCCCGCCGGAGTGCGCTGGTCGCCTACTCTTTGGGCATGACGGGAAATCACGACAGGGCGGGGCGGGCGGCGGCATGGACCGGCGACCTGCAGGAGCGGCTGATGCCGCTCATCGACGAGACCGTGGACGTGCTCGAAGGCCGGCGGCTGGAGCGTGGCGACGTGGCCGGGGCCGAGCGGCAGGCGAGGACGGTCGGCGTGATCGCCCGCTCGGCCAAGGCCGTGCAGGCGCTGATCCCGGCGCCGCGCGGCGGCGATGACCCTGAGGCGGAAGAGGACGAGATGAAACACCGTGACGACAGCCCGGAAAACCTCGAGCGAATGCGGGCCGAACTGGCGACCCGTCTCGATCGCCTCAACGCGGTCCTGGAAGCGAAGGGCATCGTTATCGAACCTGGATGCTGGCCAACTGCACGATCTGATCGGGAGCCAGTTCACTCTGCATAAGCATCAGGCGCCGGGCGCGGCGTCGGACTGGCGGACCTGGGTGCTGCTGGGCGGACGCGGGGCGGGCAAGACCTTCGCCGGGGCATGGTGGATCAACCATCTGGCCGAGATCAAGGAACGCCGGTTCGCCCTGGTCGGGCCGACGCTGCACGATGTGCGCGAGGTCATGGTTGAGGGGCCGTCGGGATTGAAGGCCCTGCCCGAGCGGTCGAAACGGCCGCGTTGGGAGGCGGGGCGGCGGCGGCTGGTCTGGCCGAACGGCAGCGAGGCCCACGCCTTCTCGACCGAGGACCCGGACAGTCTGAGAGGACCGCAGTTTCACCATGCCTGGGCCGACGAATTCTGCGCCTGGCGCAGGCCGGAGGCGGTGTTGAGCAACCTGCGGCTCGGGCTGAGGCTGGGCGATGATCCGAGGCTGATGGTCACCACCACGCCGCGTCCGATACCGGCGCTGCGGCGGTTGCTGGCGGAGGCGGGCGTGGTCGTTGATCGGGCCGGGACGCAGGCCAATGCCCACCATCTCTCGCCGGGATTCCTGGCGCATCTGAGGGCGCTCTACGCCGGGACCCGGCTGGAGGCGCAGGAGCTGGAGGGGCTGGTGGTCGAGGCAGAGGGCGCGCTTTTCCGGGCCGAGGATCTGGCGCGGGCGCGCGGCAACCGGCCGGCGACGCTGGAGCGGATCGTGGTGGCGGTCGATCCGCCGGCCAGCGCGGGCGGCGACGCCTGCGGGATCGTGGTCGTGGGCCGCAAGGACGGCCGGGCCTATGTGCTGGCCGACCGGTCGAAAGGCGGGGAGTCGCCGCAGGGCTGGGCCTCGATCGTGGCGCAGACGGCGCGGGAGTTCGGGGCGCGGGAGATCGTGGCCGAGAAGAACCAGGGCGGCGAGATGGTGCGGACCGTTCTCGCCCATGGCGGCTGCGAGACCACGATCAAGCTGGTCCACGCCAGCCGGGGCAAGGCGGCGCGGGCCGAGCCGGTGGCGGCGCTCTACGAACAGGGCCGGGTCGTCCACTGCGGGGCCTTTCCGGCGCTCGAGGAGGAGTTGATGGCGCTGGGGTCAGTCGAGGGCGGCGGGCGCAGTCCCGACCGCGCCGACGCACTGGTGTGGGCGGTGACGCATCTGCTGCCGGCTCCGAGGGCGGGGCCGAGCGTGCGGGTGTTGTGAGACAGAGCGCGCACTGACGCCCCCCACCCTGTCGTCGCTACGCGCCGACATCCCTCCCCATGAAGGGGAGGGAGAATCGTGACCCGCGCCGTCGAAGCCAACGCCGACGGGCTGATCGGCCCGACCCACTCCTACGCCGGCCTGTCGCCGGGCAACCTCGCCTCCAGCATGAACAAGGGCGAGGCCTCCAATCCGCGCGCCGCAGT
>JALYPS010000252.1 GCA_030856285.1 Pseudomonadota bacterium | reverse complement strand
CATGAGCCGAAGGGACGCCTCCCTTGAGACCCGTCCGGGCGAACCTTGCGCCCTCCGGCACGGCATGCGGTCGATCGAAGGCTTCAAGAAGGATTGGCCCCTGCGGATCGAGGCCGTGCGGAAGACTCCGCCCATCGCCGACCTGGAGGACCTCAGACTGAGAGCGACGCTGCCGCCGTCGGCGCTGGACCGGCTGGCCGAGGCGGACGCCTTCGGCTCGCTGGACCTGACACGCCGGCAGGGGCTGTGGGCCGTCAAGGGCGCCCCCCCGGCGTCGTCTGCTCCGCTATTCGAGGCCATGGGGCTGAACGAGGCCGACGGCCGACCGCCCGAGGCCCTGCCGCTCCTGGCCCCGTCCGAGGAGGTGGTCGGCGACTACCAGACCATCCGCCTGTCGCTGAAAGGCCATCCGGTCAGCTTCCTGCGCGAGCGGCTGGCGCGGGCGGGCGCCCTGACGGCGACAGACTATCCGGCCCGGCCCAACGGCCGGACCGTCGCCGTCGGCGGAGTGGTGCTGGTCCGCCAGCGGCCAGGCACGGCCAAGGGCGTCTGTTTCATGACCATTGAGGACGAGACCGGCGTGGCCAATCTGGTCCTGTGGCCCGACGTGTTCGAACGGTTCCGGCCGGTCGCCATGGGCGCGCGGATGGTGCTGGCGCGCGGCAAGGTCCAGACGGCGGAAGGCGTGACCCATCTGGTGGTCGACCATCTGGAGGACTGGACGCCGATGCTGGGTCATCTGACGCTGGACGAGCCGGGATCGGCCCAGGCGCCCTCACAGCCGAACCGGGGCCGGCATCCGCGCGACGTACGGGTGCTGCCGGGGTCGCGGGACTTTCACTAGATTCTGACCGTTCCGACCCGTTGCCCACCTTCAGAAATGACGACATAGCAGGGGGATGGGCGCCGACTACGACAGGATCGGGATAAACTATTCGGACCTCCGAAAGCCTGATCCGCGGATTGCGGCGACGATTTCAGCGGCGCTGGGGCAGGCCGGAACGGTTCTGAGTGTCGGCGCGGGAACGGGCTCGTACGAGCCTTCCGATAGGCAGGTGACGGCTCTCGAACCCTCGCTGGAAATGATCCGGCAGCGGCCTTCGGGCGCCGCCCGGGTGGTCCAGGGCGCGGCGGAGGACTTGCCGTTCGCCGATGAAAGTTTCGATGCCTCGATGGCGATCCTGACGGTCCATCATTGGGCGGACAAGGCGAAAGGCCTCGCGGAGATGCGCCGCGTCACCCGCGGCCCGATCGTCCTGCTGACCTTCGACCCGGCGCACCGGGACGCCTGGCTCAACGACTATTTCCCGGAATTAGTGATTTTGGACGAGGCGCAGATACCCCGGATCATCGACTATGAGTCATGGCTGGGACCGGTGCAGGTTTCCACCGTTCCGGTCCCTCATGATTGTACGGACGGGTTCCTCTACGCGTATTGGCGGCGGCCCACGGCCTATCTCGACGAGCGGGTTCGATCCGGCATCTCCTCCTTCTGGAAGATCGACAACGTCGAGCAAGGCTTGCGAAAGCTGGCCGGCGATCTGGAAAGCGGGGCGTGGCGGCGTCACTATTCAGACCTTCTGGCGCTTGACGCCTATGACGCCGGATACCGCCTCGTCACGACCCGATGATCGTCGCTGAAGACGATGCAGCGCGTGAAGGCCTACCCCCGCCGCTGAAACCGCCACTTCCACACGCGATAGCCCACGATCGGCGCAAACCCGCAGACCAGGGCGGCGATCAGCACGGTCCAGAAGCCGCCGCCGAGGCCGTATTCGCCGACCGCCGCCCCGACTCCGGCCGCGAGCAGCGGGCCGAGCCAGGGCAGCCACGCCGGCGGCTTAGGCATCCACCTTGATGACGCCGCGCCGGATCTGATCCAGCTCGATGGAGTCGAACAGGGCCTGGAAATTGCCCTCGCCGAACGCCTGGTTGCCCTTGCGCTGGATGATCTCGAAGAAGATCGGACCGAAGGTGTCCTGGGTGAAGATCTGCAGCAGCAGGCCGTCCTCGTCCGAGCCGTCGATCAGGATGCGGTTCAGCCGCATGCGGGCGACGTCGTGGCCATGGCCCGGCAGGCGTTTGTCGATCAGGTCGAAATAGGTCTCGATCGTATCCTGGAAGGGAATGCCGCGACGTTTCAGCTCTTCCACCGTCTCGAAGATGTCGTCGGTGGCGAGCGCGATATGCTGGATGCCCTCGCCGTTGTAGCGGCGCAGGAACTCCTCGATCTGGGAGTTCTCGTCCTGGCTTTCGTTCAGCGGAATGCGGATGGCACGGTCGGGCGCGATCATGGCCTGGGACAGCAGACCGGTCGCCTTGCCCTTGATGTTGAAGTATTTTTGCTCCTCGAAAGCGAAGACATCGCCGTAGAAGCCCGACCACGTCCGCATCTGGCCGCGGCGCACATTGTGGGTCAGGTGGTCGAGCAGATAGAGGCCCACCGAGTTCTTGCGCTCGGCCTCCTCCCAGCCCTCGATCTCGTCCCAGCCGTCATAGAGCGAGCCGGCGTCGCCATACTGATCGACGAGGTACAGCAGCGAACCGCCGATGCCCTGCAGGACGTAGGCATAGCCGCCGCCGAGGGCGCCGCCGTCATGGCCTTCGGCCGGGCGGGCGCCGCGCGACACGGCGCCTTCGTAAGCCGCCTTCGCATCCGCGACCCGGAAGGCCATGCCATTGGCCGAGGGGCCGTGTTCGGTCGCGAACTCACCGGCCTGCCCCCTGGGCGATCGGTGGACCAGCAGGGTGATGTCGCCCTGCTTCAGGCGCACAGCGTCATTGGCCGGGTTCACATGGGTCTGGGTGAAACCCATCAGCTCCAGCCGCGCGACCATGGCCGCCGGATCGGGTCCGGTGAATTCCACGAACTCGAAGCCGTCGACGCCGAGCGGGTTTTCCTTGTCGAGGCGGGCGGCCGCGTCGTTTTGGGGCGCGTCATGCATGGGGGCGTCTCCTGAAAGCGCGTATCGGCGTTGGCCGCCGTTTGTCGGGCGGAACCTAGGGGCGGAGAAGCGCGAAGGGAAGGCTGGGCGTGGTCACAGGACCGGGAGCGTCACCCGCGCCGCGCCCATTCGGCCAGGGCGGCGTCGAAAACGCCCTCCTCCCACGGCGAGGCGGCCGACCGGGTCCCGGACAGTCCTTCCGCCGGACGGGGCGTGCCGGATATCATATACGTCAGGGTGCGGCTGTCGCGGCGGTTCCAGAACAGGCCGGATTGCAGGCCGTAGGCCTCGCCAAAATGACCGCGCCAGTCGGCGCTATCCGGACCAAAGAAGGCGTCGCCGTCGCGGCCGGTCGGGATGTGGACCGAGAGGCCGTAGCTCTGCAGCAGGCCGCGGTCGGTGTGGCCGTTCGGGCGTTCCGGGTCCCAGGTCCAGAGCGGCGCGCTCATGCGATCGAGGGTCTGGCGCGAGACGAGCGGGGGAACCCCTTCATGACCGGAATACGATCGGGCCAGACGATCGAGGTCGCGGACGGAGGCGCGCAGGCCGCCCTGTGGCGAGAAGACAAAACCGTTCTCGCCGGCACGGTAGTCGCCGGCGGTCAGGTGGGGCTCCTCGGGCGGGGTGGTGACGCGGATGCCGGGGAAGGGCGCGACCTCGGCGTCGACCTCCGGCGACCAGGCGCCGTCGATCAGGCGGGAGGCGGCCGAGGCGCGGGCGCGCACGGCGTCGGAGACGCCGCTCCAGTTCAGCCCGCTGTCGAGCCCGAGCGGATCCAGTGTCGTACGTCTCAGGAACCGGTCGAACCGCTCGCCGGACACGCGCTCGGCGAGCTGGGCGAGGACGGCGAAATTGACGTCGGCATAGGTGAAATAGCCGGGCGGTTCTGACGCCGGGGCGAACCAGCCGCCATCGTCGAAATGCCGGCCGCCGGGCGTGAAGGCCTCGAGCAGCCCGTGGCCCAGCGGCACCGGATAGCTGGGTCCGTTGCGCAGGCCCGAAGTGTGGCTGGCCAGCATGGCGGGCGTGATGCGGATGTCAGGATGGGCCGGGTGGCGCAGGCGAAAACCCGCCAGCTCGCCGGCGTCGTCGTCCAGCGAGAGCCGGCCCGCCTCGACCAGGGTCATCAGCGCCGTCATGGCGACCAGTTTGGTGATCGAGGCGATCCGCATCGGCGTGTCGAGCGTGAAGGCGCGGGTCTGGAGACCGCCGTCGACCGTCCGCAGCCCCAAGCCGTGGGCCTGTTCCAGCACGACTGCCCCGCCGCCGTCGCGGGCGATCACGCCAAGGCCCATGACCGTGTCCGGCCGGGCCGGGTCGGCGAGGGCCGCAAGCGGCGCCGTGTCCGTCCCTGCTCGAGCCGCGCCGCCGATCCACGGCAGGGCGGCGGCGGCGGCGATCAGACTGCGGCGGTCAGGGCGCATGGATCAGGGGCGTCCCACCACCGCATCGACCGAATTGGTCGTCACGGGGTGATAGCCGGGGCGCGCCCGGGCGTAGAGCGGCGTGGCGATGGAGCGGCCCCAGTCGCCCTCGGCCCACAGGCTGGTGAACAGCGGCAGGACGAATTTGCGCCGGCCCATGGTCGTCAGGAACCGCTCGAGCGTGGGGACGGCCGGCTGGTAGCGATGCTGGACCGCAATCTGCAGCCAGGCGAACAGCACCTCCGCATTGCCTTCATCACGCAGCTCCAGCGTCGCCTCGAGATCGGCGAGCTGGGCCGGGGTCAGCCAGTCGGCTCCGACGACGCGGCCCTCGGGCCGCCAGGCCAGGAAGCGCTGGCGCTCCTGGGTCGACCAGCCGGACCACGCAATGGCGGAGGCGGGGCCGCCTCCGTGGAAGGACCGGGCCGCGGCGTCGACCGGTGCGAAGGCGCCCGACACCGGCGGGACCCAGTTCGACGGCATGCCGGGCTGATAGATCCAGGCGTCCATCATCAGCTGGTCTTCCAGCGCGCGCGTCGTGACCAGATGGGTGCGGATGTCCTCAAGGAACATCTCTGTCGTCATCGGGCGGAAGGCGTTGCGCTCGAAATAGCCCTTCAGCCAAGCGTCGAAACGCTCGCGGCCGACGATGCGTTCGATGGTGAAGAGGAGAGCCGCGCCCTTCTCATAGGCGACGTCGGTCAGGCCTTCGTCGGGATCGCGCCCGGCGAGGTCGAGCTTCAGGCGGGTGTCGGCGGCGGGCAGATCGGCCAGGGTCGACTGCAGATCGCCCCAGCCCAGCGACTGCAGCATCAGGGCGCGGTCGCGGCCATAGACCGCCTCCATGATCCGGTTCTCGAAATAGACGGTGAAACCCTCGTTGAGCCAGAAGTCGGCCCAGGTGGCGTTGGTCACCAGATTGCCCGACCAACTGTGCGCCAGCTCATGCGCCACCAGCGAAACCAGCGACTGGTCGCCGGCGATGATGGTCGGGGTGGCGAAGGTCAGGCGGGGGTTCTCCATCCCGCCGAACGGGAAGCTGGGCGGCAGGATCAGCAGGTCGTAGCGGCCCCAGCGGTAGGGGCCGTACAGGGCCTCGGCCGCATCGACCATCTCGGCCGTCGGGACCATTTCGGCGTGGGCGGCGGCCAGCATCGACGGCTCGGTCCAGACCCCGGTGCGCTCGTCGATGGCCTGGAAGGCGACGTCGCCGACGGCAAGCGCGATCAGATAGGGCGGCACCGGATTGGTCATGCGGAACCGCCAGGCGCTCTGGCCGCCCCCGACGGGTTCGCCACTGGTGGTGAGGCCTTCGGCGCTCATCACGACCTTCAGCGCCGACGGCGCTGTGATGCGGGCGTCCCAGGTCTGGCGGATGCCGGGGCTGTCCTGGGTCGGAACCCAGGTGCGGGTCAGGATCGCCTGGCCCTGGCTGAACATATAGGGTTGCTCGCCGCCCGCTGTCTGGGCCGGGGTCAACCATTGCAGGGCGGCGGCGTCCGGACGGGTGGCGTAGCGGATGACGATGCGGCGCTGTTCGCCAGGCGTGAAAGCCGGGAAGCGGATGGTGAGCGGCTGCCCGAGGAGGGGATCGTTGTCGCCGGTCTGGAACTGGAGCGGCGCGCCGGACGCGTCGCGCACGTCCTGAATGTCCAGATTGCGGACATCGAGAATGATCTCCGTCGCGCCCGGCTCGGCGGTGATGTCGAGCGCCGCCGTGCCCGACAGGGTGCCGGTCGCGAAGTCGGTCGTCAGGTCGAGGGCGACGTGCTTGACGCGGGCGATCCCGGGCCGGGCGTGGGAGTGGATGTCGCGCACATATTCGACCGGCGCGGTCGCCGAGGCCGGGACCGGCGGCATGTCGGATCCCGAGCCAA
>JALYPS010000237.1 GCA_030856285.1 Pseudomonadota bacterium | reverse complement strand
CTGCGGCGATGCTGCGGTCAGTCGTCTCGCCCGCGAACTCGACGCGGATGTTGTCGCCCGCGAGGTCGGTGGCGGCATGAGCCACCGGGATCGCGGCGCCGTCGATGTCGAGACGAAACCTCTGGCGCAGATGGGTTTCGAGTTCCGCAACGGCTCGGGGGTCGTCCAGGCTGGGCTGGGCGCGGGGCGCGATGGAGACCAGGGCCGGCTCCACATCATGGGCGGAGAAGCGGTGCACCACGCTGACCGCGCCGGAGGCCGGGTCGATCTCGATCACCGTCAGCCCGGCATGGCCGCGATGGGCGACGGCAGGCGAGGCGAGGGCCGCGACCAGCAGCGCGGCGAGCAGGGCCCGTTTCATCACTGGGCCGCCGCCGGGCGGCGAACCCGGGTCGCGGTCGAGTCCGGGCTGACCTCGACGTCCGAGTCGCGCATCCGGTTCTCGCCAGGAGGCTGGGCCGGGGCGAGACGCAGGGTCCGCTCGTCGATCTGGCGCGGGAACAGGTTGTTGGGCCGGTTGGCGTCGGCGGTTTCCCGCAGCGGGTCGACCTCGGCCGAGACCAGGGTTTTCGACGACACATGCTGCCAGATCACCTGCTGACTGTTGCGGCGCCAGATTTCGGCGGGGATGCGGATCGTCTCGTCCGAGCCGTCACTGTAGGTCAGCTTCAGGATCACCGGCATGACCAGGCCGCCGACGTTGCGGAACGTGAAGCGATAGATGTTGTCGTCGAACCCCTGCGCCGCGCGGCGGTCGGCGTCGGCGCGGCGAGCGGCGCTTTCAGCGTCACGGCGCTGCTGGGCCGTGGTCGTGAAGCGGTCGGTCTCGTTGTAGAAGTCCCGCGTCGCGGGGTCTCGTTCAACCACAGTCTCGATGCCGCGGTTGTTCTCAACCGTGCGCGAGATCGGCTCCTGTTCGAACCTCTCGCGGGCGGCGCGGTTGCGTTCCTCGGGATCGGTTGATTCCAGGGTGGCGGCGGTCACACCCTCCAGCGAGATGTCGACGTGATCAGTCGAATAGAACCAGCCGCGCCAGAACCAGTCGAGGTCGACGCCGGAGCTCTCCTCCATGGTGCGGAAGAAGTCGTAGGGCGTCGGGCGTTTGAAGGCCCAGCGCTGCGAATATTCGCGGAACGCCCGGTCGAACAGTTCGCGGCCCAGCACGGTTTCGCGCAGGATGACCAGAGCCGTCGCCGGCTTGGCGTAGGCGTTGTTGCCGAACTGGAGCAGGCTGTCGGAGTTGGTCATGACCGGCACCTGGTCCTGACTGATCATGTATTCGATGATGCTGGACGGCTCGCCGCGCGCCGGGAAGTCGGCGTCCCACAGCTTTTCAGCCTGGAACTGCAGGAAGCTGTTCAGCCCCTCGTCCATCCAGGTCCACTGGCGCTCGTCGGAGTTGACGATCATCGGGAAATAGGTGTGGCCGACCTCATGAATGACCACGCCGATCAGGCCGTTCTTGGCTCGCTCGGTATAGGTCAGGCGGCCGTCGTCACCCCGCACCGGGCGCGGCCCGTTGAAGGTGATCATCGGATATTCCATCCCGCCGACCGGGCCGTTGACCGACTGGGCCGTCGGGTAGGGGTAGGTGAAGGCGAACTGGTTGTAGACGTCGATGGTGTGGGCGATCGACCGGGTCGAATAGGCGTCCCACAGCGGCCGGGCCTCCTTCGGATAGAAGGACATGGCCATGACTACCGGGTATTCCGCGCTCTGCTGATCAACACCCATGGCGTCCCAGATGAATTTCCGGCTTGAGGCCCAGCCGAAGTCGCGGACGTTGTCGGCGCTGAAATTCCAGGTGCGCGTGCCCGAGCGCGCGGGCCGCGCCTCGGCGGCGGCGGCCTCGGCGGGCGTCACGATATAGACCGGGGCGTCGGCCGTGCGGGCCTCGGCCAGACGCGCCCGCTGCTCGACGCTGAGGATGTCGGTGTTCTGAAGCTCGCCGGTCGCCGCCACCGTATGGTCGGCAGGGGCGGTGATCGAAACGTCATAGTCGCCAAACTCGAGCGTGAACTCTCCGGCCCCCAGGAACTGGGCGTTATGCCAGCCCTCATAGTCGGAATAGACCGCCAGGCGCGGGAACCATTGAGCCGCGAGGAACAGGCAGTTGCCGTCCTCGCCGGGCTTGGTGAAACACTCATAGCCGCTGCGCCCGCCGACGACATTGGTCTCGGGCAGGGGCAGGGTGAAGTCGATCGAGAACGCGAAGCTCTCGCCGGTCGCCAGCGGGCGCGGCAGTTCGATCCGCATCATCGAATCGACGACGGTGAAGGGCAGGTCCCGACCATCCGGTCCGGTCACCTTCAGGTCGTTGAAGCCGCCTTCCCAGCCCTGCATCCGCTGCACGCGCAGCACCTCATTGACGCTGACGGTGTCGGAGGCGGTGTAGGTGCGGCTGCGCTCGGCCAGGGACTCGCGGCGATAGTTCTGCTGGTCCAGCAGCAGCCACAGATAGCCGAGGGCGTCAGGCGAATGGTTGGTGTAGGTCACCGCCTCGCGGCCCGTCAGGGTCCGGTTGGCCTCGTTCAGGCTGACGTCGATGTCATAATCGACCTGCTGCTGCCAGTAGCGGTGGCCGGGCGCGCCCGAGGCGTTGCGATAATCGGTCGGGGTCGGCCAGTCCTCGCCCTCGAACTGGCGGAACTTGTCCTCGAAGGTCCCTCGCGACTGGTCGATCGGGCCGACGCTCTGTTGCGCCAGGGCGGCCGTGGCCATGAGAGAGACGCCGGCGACCGACGCCAGCAACATACCGATCCGCATCCGAAACACCGTCCGTTACTTGAAAGCCCGGGCGGACCTTAGTCAGCGGGAACGGCGGAGCAAGGCGGCGTAGATTAAGTCTGCGTAATCCAGGCGTGCCGCGCGGCCCAGGCCAGAGCCAGCTCAGGCCAGACGGCGGCCGGGTTGCCCGCGATCAGACGGATGCCGAACCCGTGGCCGCCCTCCTGAAACAGATGCGCCTCGCACGACACGCCGGCGGCGCGCAGGGTCGCCAGCAGCTGCAGACTGTTCTCGACCGGCACCGCTTCGTCGTCCATGGCGTGCAGCAGGAAGGTCGGCGGACGCCCGGTCCAGTCCATCCGCTCCAGCGAATAGCGCTCGATCACCTCCGGCGTCGGCGCCGGTCCCAGCAGTTCGAGCCGCGACCCGGCATGGACATGGGGATCGGTCATGGTGGCGACCGGATACAGCAGGATGCTGAGGTCCGGCCGATGCGATACGGCGTCGGCCTCATCCACGGCGGCGTAGGTGGCGTCGGCGCGGGCCGTCAGCAGCCCCGCCAGATGCCCGCCCGCCGAGGCGCCGAGCACGGCGACCCGCGCCGGATCCAGACCGTGGGCGGCCTGCGATCGGACCAGCCGAAGGGCGCGCTGGGCGTCCTGCAGCGGCGCATCGGGTCCTGCGGCCCAGCCGTCGCCGGGCAGGCGGTAGCGCAGGACGAAACAGGTCACCCCGGCCTCGGCGAACACCCGGGCGCAGTCCAGCCCTTCCTTGTCCACGACCGCCCATTTGTAACCGCCGCCCGGAATCAGCAGCAGCGATGCGCCGTTCGGCCGCGCGGGACGCAAGACCGTCAGGATGGGGTCGGTGGTGTAGCGGGCGAAGCGGTCGTGGAAGGCCGGGTCAGTCGACCGCTCGGTCACCTGCGGCATGACCGTGACGTTTTCGCCCCCGGGTGCTCCGCCGGGCCAGAGGCGAAGGACTTCCAGCGGGTCCGGCGGGGCGACCGGAATGGTGTCCGCAAAGGCCGGTCGAGCCATTGCGGGCGTCGCCGCAAGCGCGACAAGGCCGAGGGCGTCTCGTCGGTTCAGGGTCATGACTGGAACTCCGGCGGGCAGCCTAGGCCAACCCCGAGCCGGCGGCCAAGCCTCAAACCAGCTCCACGGCCACGGCCACGGCTTCACCGCCGCCGATGCACAGGCTGGCCATTCCCTTCTTGCCGCCGCGCGCCTGAAGCGCCGCCAGCAGGGTGGTCAGGACCCGGGCACCCGAGGCGCCGATGGGGTGGCCCAGCGCCGTGGCGCCGCCGTTGACGTTCAGCTTCGCCCGGTCGATGCCGAGGTCGCGCATGGCGATCATGGCGACCACGGCGAAGGCTTCGTTGATCTCCCACAGGTCCACATCCGCGACCGACCAGCCGGCCTTCTTCAGCGCCTTCTGCATGGCCGGCACGGGGGCGGTGGTGAACAGGCCCGGCTCATGGGCGTGGGCGGCATGGCTGACGATGCGGGCCACGATCGGCAGGCCCATGGCCCTGGCCACGCTCTCGCGGGTCATCACCAGGG
>JALYPS010000222.1 GCA_030856285.1 Pseudomonadota bacterium | reverse complement strand
GCGTCATAGAGCGCCTCGCCCATGCCGTGCAGTCGCTGGAATTCGATCTTCACGCCGCACTCCGAGGCCATCCTGTAGACGGCGGCGAGGGAGTGGGCGTTGTGGGTCGCGAACTGGCTGTAGATGTGGGGCGCGGCCTCGATCATCAGCCGGGCGCAGACGAGGTAGTTCAGGTCGGTCGCGGCCTTGGTGGTGAAGACGGGATAGTCGGTGCGGCCGAACACCTGCGCGCGTTTGATCTCGGTGTCCCAATAGGCGCCCTTGACCAGACGGACCATCAGGCGGCGGCCGCTGGTTTTCGCCAGCTCGGCGACGCGGCGGATCACCTCGGGACAGCGCTTCTGATAGGCCTGAACGGCGAGGCCGAGGCCGGTCCACCCGCCCAGATCGGGCTCATGCGCCAGCCGGTCCAGCAGCTTCAGCGACAGCGCCAGCCGGTCCGCCTCCTCAGCGTCCATGGTGAAGTTGATGTCGTACTGGGCCGCTATCCGGGCCAGCCGCAGGACGCGCGGATAGAGCTCGTCCCAGACGCGCGCCTCATGCGTCGCCTCATAGCGCGGCGACAGGGCCGACAGCTTGACCGAGACGCCGTGGCCGGCTTCCGGCCCCTGCCCTTTCGTGGTCTTGCCGACGGCGGTGATGGCGTCGGCGTAGATCTTCTCATAGCGCTCGGCGTCATGGGCGGTGCGGGCGCCCTCGCCCAGCATGTCGAAACTGCACAGCCAGCCTTCGCGGTTGGACCGCTTCAGCGCCGCCTCGATGGTGCGGCCGACCACGAATTGTTCGCCCATGATGCGAACGGCGGCGGCGACAGCCTCGCGGATGACGGGCTCGCCCAGACGGCCGACGATCCGCTTGAGGAAGCCCGGCAGGTCGGTCTTTGCCTCTTCGTCGACATCGACCAGCTTGCCGGTCAGCATCAGGCCCCAGGTCGAGGCGTTGACGAACAGGCTGTCGGACTGGCCGAGGTGCGAGGCCCAGTCGGCCGAGCCGATCTTCTCGGCGATCAGCCGGTCGCGGGTGTCTTCGTCCGGCGTGCGCAGCAAGGCCTCGGCGAGGCACATCAGGGCCAGACCCTCGCGGGTGCCGAGCGAAAATTCCTGCAGGAAGCTTTCGACCACGCCCTGTTTCTTGACGCTGGCGCGGGCGTGTTCGACCAGGCCGATGGCGCCGGCGAGCACGGCGGCGCGCTCAGGCCCGTCCAGCGGCATGCGGTCCAGCAGCCCCTGCACCGTGGCGGTCTCGTCCGCGAACTTGCCGTGATCCAGCGCATCCCAATCCTGGGACAGGGCGACGGGCGGAGAAACGTGTGCGTTCATGGCGCGCGTCCTAGACCATTCCGCAACGGAACGGGAGAGGGTTGCGGCGTCTCGCCAACCGCCGCCCGAGGCGCTAGAGGTTGCGACCGATCAACGGCGGAGCCATCCGGCCCATATGCGCATCGTTCTGGCCACTGACGCCTGGGAGCCCCAGGTCAACGGCGTCGTCCGCACCCTGACACGGACCATCGCGGAATGCCGCGGCATGGGCCATGAGGTCGAGGTCATCGAGCCGAGCCAGTTCAAGACCATCGCCGCCCCGACCTATCCGGAAATCCGGCTGGCGCTGGGGGCCGAGGAAGAGATTCGCGAGCGACTGCGCGCCCTCGAGCCGGAAGCGGTGCATATCGCCACCGAGGGGCCGATCGGCATCGCCACGCGCCGCATCTGCGTGGAATGGAAACTGCCGTTCACCACCAGCTACCACACCAAATTCCCGGAATATGTCTCGGCCCGTTTCCCGATCCCGGTGCAGGTCGGCTACGCCTATATGAAGTGGTTCCACAAGCCGTCGGGGCGGCTGATGGTGGCGACGCCGACGCTGCGGGACGAACTGCTTGAGCGCGGCTTCCGCAACGTTTCGCCGTGGTCGCGGGGGGTGGACACCGAACAGTTCAACCCGGACCTGCCGCGCATCTATGACGAGCTGGGCGGCAAGGACTGGCCGCGGCCGTTCTTCCTCAATGTCGGCCGTGTGGCGGTCGAGAAGAACATCGAGGCCTTCCTCGAGACCGACCTGCCGGGCACCAAGATCGTGGTCGGCGATGGGCCGGCGCGGGCCGAACTCGAGGAGAAATATCCCGAGGCCAAATTCCTCGGCGCGCGGTTCGGCGAGGAGCTGGCGCGCTGCTTCCGGGACGCCGACGTCTTCGTCTTTCCCAGCTGGACCGACACCTTCGGCCTCGTGATCCTGGAGGCCATGGGCACGGGCACGCCGGTGGCCGCCTATCCGGCCCACGGGCCGATCGACATCATTCCCGGCTCGAACGCCGGCGCGATCGATGCGGATCTGCGCACCGCCTGCCTTAAGGCGCTGGAATGCGACCGGGCCGCCGTGCGGGCCTATGCGGAAAAGTTCAGCTGGCGCGCCTCGGCCGAACAGTTTGTCGAGAACCTGCAGCCCTATCCCGAGCCGGAGCGGGGGCGGTTCTGGCGGCGGCTGCGGCGGATCGCCCGGCTGCGAAGGAAGGCTGCGGCTTAACTCCGCTGTCTCCTCCCTGTCGCGAAGCGATGGGGAGGTGGATCGGCGCGAAGCGTCGAGACGGAGGGGTTGGCGGCGGCGGCGCGGCCCCCCTCCACCGCCTACGGCGGTCCCCCTCCCCGCGAAGCGGGGAGGAGACTTTTCACCCTACTTCGCGGGCGCCGTCATAGCCGTCATCGCCTGGGCGATGGCGCGTTGGGCGGCCAGTTGGTCGGCGGGCAGCGGCACCAGACCGCGGTCCTGCAGATAGCCGCCGCGACCGGCCGAGGCTTCCGACATGAACTCCATGACGAACTGCTCCAGACCCGGGGTCACGCCGACGTGCTGCTTCTTCACATAGATGTAGAGGCTGCGGGCGAGCGGATAGGAGCCGTCGGCGATGGTCGCGGCCGAGGGGGCGACGCCGTCGATGGTCTCGGCCTTCACCGTGTCGAGGTTCTGTTCGAGGAAGGAGAAGCCGAACACGCCCAGCGAGCCGGGCGTGCGGTTCAGGGTCTGGACGATGGCGTTGTCGTTCTCGCCCGAGTCGATCCAGGCGTTGTCCTCGCGCAGCGTGTGGGCGAGGGTTTCGAACCGGTCCTTGTCGGCGTCCTTGATCGCCGCGAGGGCGGGAAGCAGCTGGGCGCCGGGGGCCATGCCCAGCTCGAGGAAGGCGTCGCGCGTGCCCGAGGTCGGCGGCGGACCATAGACCTGGATGCGCTGGGCCGGCAGGCCCGGATTGATCTGGTTCCACATGGTCGCCGGATTGGCGGCGAAGGCGCCGCCGGCGCCGGGCGTTTCCTTGGCCAGGGCCAGATAGAGGTCCTGAAGGCGCAGGTTGAAGGCCGCGCCGTTACGGGCGGTGGCCACAACGATGCCGTCGAAGCCGATCTTGATCTCGACGATGTCGGTGACGCCGTTGGTGCGGCACAGCTCGAACTCAGAGGCCTTCATCGGCCGCGAGGCGTTGGCGATGTCCGGGGTGTTCGGCCCAACGCCCTGACAGAAGGCCTGGATGCCGCCGCCGGTGCCGAGCGATTCGACGCGCGGCGCGGCGCCGCCCGAGGTGCGGGCGAAATTCTCGGCCACCCGGGTGGCGAAGGGGAAGACCGTCGAGGAGCCCGCGGCCCAGATGCCCGCGCGGGCGGTCTGGTTGCCGGCGGACTGGTCGTTGTTGCAGGCCCCGAGGGCGAGCAGGGCGATCGCCGAGGCGGCGGCGAGCAGGGCGCGGGTCATCATCAGTCTCCGGACGGCTGGGGTGCGGGCCGCTTAGACCAGAGGATTGTGACGGTGGGACGAAGGCGCCGACCGCGTCCTACTCGGCCGCCCGCGTCGGGGAGGCAGGTCCCGTCGCACCGCGAGGCGGAACGCGCCAGTCGTCGATGACATAGCCCTCCTCGGCCAGACAGGCGGTCATGGCTGTCTTGATCTCGCGTTCCTTGTTGGCGCGCTGGATGTGGGACACGCCGATGATCGCCAGAGGCGCGAAGACCACCAGGCCGATGGCGAGGCCCGCCCCCGCGGCCGCGCCGGCCAGCATGCCGGCCCCGGATGCGGCTGACGCGCCCGTGGCAAGGGCCGCCACGCCGCCGATGGC
>JALYPS010000221.1 GCA_030856285.1 Pseudomonadota bacterium | reverse complement strand
GTTGCGGCGAGCGAGGCGCAGCTCCGCCGGGCGGTCCTCGACGCCGCCGCGCTCTTCGGCTGGACCGTTCACGAGGTGCCGGAAAAGGCGTACATGGTGCTGGCGAAGCTGGCCCGCGAGAACCCCCGGCAGGGGCGGCTGGTGCCCCGGCGCGGCTTCCCCGACCTCCTGCTCCTGCGGGCCGGAAGCGAGGGGGAGCCGGCCCGGATGCTGGCCCTGGAGCTGAAGAGCGCCCGCGGCGCGGTGCGCCCCGAGCAGGCCGCGGTGCTGGCCCTCCTGGGGGCGGTGCCGGGGGTGGACGCCCGGGTGGTGCGGCCGGCGGACCTGGAAGGGCTCCTGGGGGTGCTGGCGTGACGGCGACGCCGCGGGTCGGCAAGCGCCGGGACCGAAGCCGACCCGAGCGCGGGCTGCCGCCGTTCGCGCGGACGGAGGAGACGGCATGAGCGCGGTCCGCTTCG
The DNA here is from genome assembly GCA_030856285.1 of Pseudomonadota bacterium. Classification (GTDB taxonomy): domain Bacteria; phylum Pseudomonadota; class Alphaproteobacteria; order Caulobacterales; family Caulobacteraceae; genus Brevundimonas. The sequence goes on along the minus strand of JALYPS010000221.1, from coordinate 3,366 downwards.
GCGCCTTCCAGCCCGGCGCCCACGACGTGGAGATCGAGCACGCCTTCGCCCGGGCCGACGACCCCGCCTGGGGCGCCGAGGCGGTGCGGGGCATCCGCCGGCGCGGCCACACCCCGCTCGTCACCGTCGAGCCGTGGACGTGGCCGACCGACGCCGACCTCCTCGCCTGGGGCACGGTCCTCGGCGGCGGGTTCCCGTTCGTTCGGTTCGGCCACGAGCCGAACCTGGCGCCCGGGCACTCCTATCCCTGGGGCAGCGACCCCGAACGGTACCGGCGGGAGTGGGCGCGGTTCCGGGCGGCCGTCCCCGGCGCCCGCCTCGTCTGGTGCATGAACATTTCGTATCCCGGCTCGCGCCCGATGGCCGACTACTGGCCGGGGGCCGAATCGGTGGACGTGCTCGGGATCGACGGCTACGCCTGGAACGGCGAGCCGCCGGCCGCCGTCTTCCGGCCGAGCCTGGCCGAACTGCGGGCCTTTGCCCCCGACAAGCCGGCCATGGTCTGCGAGACGGCGTTCCCGGCCGGCAAGGGCCAAGCGGCGTGGGCGCGGAAGCTCGCCGGGATCGCGGTGGCCGAGCGGATCGGGGCGGTGGTTTGGTTTTCCCAACGGAAGGAAATGGATTGGACGCTTAGCGCAGCGGCGCGGCGGGCGTTCGCTCGGGCGGTGGCGTGAAAGTCCTTGACCTCTTTTCTGGCATCGGGGGGTTCTCGCTGGCCGCGAGCTGGATGGGGTGGCAGCCCATCGGCTTCGTCGAGATCGACCCGTACTGCCGACGGGTACTCGCCAGGCACTGGCCGGGGGTTCCGATTCATGAAGACATCCGCACGCTCACGGCAGGCATCGTTTTTGGCTGGACCGGCGGAGAACCCGTCGATGTCGTCGTCGGTGGGTTCCCCTGCCAGCCCTGGTCCGTCGCCGGCAAGCAACGAGGGGCGGGCGATGATCGCCACCTCTGGCCGGAGATGGCTCGCGTTATTGCCGAAACGCGGCCCCGTTGGGTCGTTGCTGAGAACACTCCTGGCATCGTCCTCCTGGGTCTCGACGACGTGCTGTCCGACCTGGAAGGCATCGGCTACGCCACGGGGCAGGCCGTTGTACCGGCTTGCGCCGTCGGCGCGCTGCACCGGCGGGAGCGGGTCTGGATCGTCGCCCATATGGCCCACGCCGGTGGCGAACGACGACAACAAGAGCGTTGCGGCCCACATGGCGATGAAGGCGCGGATGAAGGGTGGGCCGCGCAACACCATCACGTCGCTCCAGGTCGCCGTGAAAGACGCGACCAGCGAGGAGCCGATCCGCGTGTGGCCGACGATGGTGGCGAACGGCGCCGGCAAACTCTCGCCCTCCTTCGTCGAGCCCCTGATGGGATTCCCCGCCGCGTTCACCCTGCCGGAGGGCGAGCCGCTGCACCTTGACCCCGACTGGGGCGGCGATCCGATGGCCGCGTTTGGCCGGGGGTTGGAGTATCGAGAACCGCTGACGGTGGCCCACGCCGATCGGCGGGCAGCCCGGTTGAAGGCGCTGGGGAATGCGGTCGTGCCTGCCGTTCCGTACGTGCTCTTTCGGGCCATCGAACAAGCGGAACGGGAGTGCGCCGATGGAGGCTGCTAGGACGATCCCGCCGTCGGACGGCAGCGACGTGCTGGTCGATGCGGACGACCACGAAGGGTTGAGGCGACTCAGCGAAGCGGCGCGGCGGGCGTTCGGGCGGGCGACGGGAGGGGGCACGACGTGACCGCTCGAATCCTCGTCGGGGACTGCCGCGACCGGCTGGCCGAGTTGGCGGCCGGGTCGGTGCAAACCTGCGTGACTTCGCCGCCTTATTTTCGGCTTCGTTCGTACCTGCCGAACGGGCATGCCGACAAGCACCGCGAGATCGGGACTGAGTGCAGCGTCGATTCCTACGTCGCGGAGCTGGTCGCCGTGTTCCGCGCGGTTCGCCGTGTGTTGCGGGACGACGGCACGCTCTGGCTGAACCTGGGATCGAGCTTCGGACCCGGCAAGCAGGAGCTATTCGTGCCGCACCGGGTAGCGATTGCACTGCAAGCCGACGGGTGGGTCGCTCGTGCCGACATCATCTGGGCGAAACCCAACCCGATGCCCGAGAGCGTTCGAGACCGGCCGACAAAATCACATGAATACTTGTTTTTACTGACCAAGCAACCCCGGTACTTCTGGGACGCGGAGGCAGCAAGGGAACCGAATAGTGATACGCCGGTGAACCAAGCCCGCGAGAAATATGGGGAGATATCCACCCCCAAGCAGCAAGCAAATCGGTCCATGGGCGGGAATGGATGGAACCCCGCGAGTGTTGGGCACTACCGATCCGGTGGCCGGAATATCCGCTCGGTTTGGACCATCGCACTCCGGCCCACAAAACTCGCCCACTTCGCAGCGTTCCCGCCCGCCCTAGTCGAGCCGTGCGTCAAGGCGGGCACGTCGGAGCGGGGCGGCTGCCCGGCCTGCGGGGCGCCGTGGCGGCGGGTGGTGGAGACGGGCGGGATCGTGAGCAGCGGCCCGAACGGCGTGGCCGAAAAAAGCCGCAGCAGGGATCGCCACGCCTACGATGGCGACCTCGGAGATCGCCCGCCCGATGGGTACGGTGGCCTTCCGAGGCGCGAGCGGCGTACGGTTGACTGGGCGCCCTCCTGCCCCTGCGACGCGGGCGCCCCCGTCGCCCAAACCGTCCTCGACCCCTTCGCCGGCAGCGGCACCGTGGGGGAGGTGGCGAACCTGCTCGGCCGCAGATTCGTCGGGATCGAGTTACACCCGGGGTACGCCGAGATGGCCCGCGCCCGGATCGCGAAGGCGCAGGGGCCGATGTTCGCGGACGTGGATGTATCCGGTGCGCCCCCCGGGTGATCGGTCGAGATGGCGGCGGCCCACCCCGGGATCTTCTTGACGGCTGCTAACGGGGCGGGTGAGGCGGACGCAAAACGTGTGCGGGTAAGCTCGGGCGCGTCCGACCGGCGTCGGGAACTCGACCACCCTCGGGACACGGGCAAGGAGGAGACGGGATGTCGAACCAAACGGGCGGTATCGTCCTCGCCGTCGCGTTCCTGCTGCTGATCGGCTGGGTTGTGACGCTGCTGGTCTGGCCGTGGTGAGGGAGGGGGTGCCTCGATGACCGCAGTGGCCCAGGAGCGCGCGGTCGTCTTCTACCGGGAGGACGGGGAGCCCGGGTGCGTCTGGCCGGCGTTCCCGGACGGGAAGCCGGTCCGCCTCTCGCGCCGGCCGTACGCCACGCTCCGCGCCCTGCCGCTCTCGGAGGCGTTCGCCGTCCTCGACGCGGCGGGGCTGCCCCGGCCCGACGCCAAGAAGCACAAGCCCGTGCCGATCCCCGGCTCGGGGCTCGGGCGGTGAG
>JALYPS010000198.1 GCA_030856285.1 Pseudomonadota bacterium | reverse complement strand
GTTGCGGGGGCCTGCGCGGTCATCTGCCGAAATACGCGGCGGCCGCGGAGGCGGCGGGGTGGCGGGCTTTCATCGTGGACTCGTATGCGCCGCGCGGCTGGAGCCGTCAGTTCGCCATGGCCATGGTCTGCACGGGCATACTGCTGCACGGTTCGCAGCGGGCGGGCGATGTGCTCGCCGCCCTGTTCGGCGTCTCGCAACGAGCCGACGTCGACCCCTCGAAAATCGTACTCGCCGGCTGGAGCCACGGCGGCTGGGGCATCATGGAGGCGATGAGTTCGGATCGGGGCGCCGGCGTGCTGGGCGTCGCCGACCCCGGAGCGGTCCCGCTGGACGGCGTGATCGGGACCTGGCTGGCCTATCCATACGTCGGCATCGGGGCCTTCAACCGGATGCGGCCGTGGCGGCACTGTCCCAAGACCGTCGCGGTGATCTCGCGAACCGATCACCTGACCACCGTGCGCAACGCCGAGCAGGTTCACGCCATGGTCCGCAACTGCGGGGCCGATGTGGAGACCTGGATCGCCGACGGCAGCCATGCCTTCGACGAGCCGATGGCCGCGCCGCCGATGCGCTATCACCCCGAACTGGCGGCCGAGGCCGAACGTCGCTTCGTCGCCCTGCTGAACGACGTCGCCGTGGCGCCGGCGCTCTAGCGCGGCTCGACCGTGACCTCGGCCCGGATCGAATTGGCGATGTAGCAGGCCTCGTGGGCGCGGTGATGCAGGACATCGATGGCGGCGGCGTCGGGTTGGCTCTCGCCGGAAAAACCCACGGCAGGCCTGAGAGTGATGGTGGTGATCGAGGTCTTGCCTCGTTCGTCCCGGCCCAGCGCCCCGATGGCCTCATCACGGTAGGAATCAACGGTGAATCCCGCTTTGGCCGCAAAGGCGAGGAAAAACAGCATGTGGCAGCTGCTCAGGGCCGCGACGAGAGCCTCTTCCGGATCTACGACGGCGGGGTCGGACATCGGTTCCGGCACGCTCGCCGGCGCCGAAGAGCCGCGCACCACCGCCCCGCCGTCGAAACGCCAGTCGTGGGCGCGCGAATAGCGATTGCCCGTAAAATCCTGATCGCCGCGGCTCCATTCGACCGTGGCCAGGTGTTCGCTCATGACAGTGCTCCAGAGGCGATGACCGAACCGTGTAGCACGCCACGGCCGCGAAACCCGGCGTGCGCCTTGCTCCGGCCCGCGACCCGCCTTATCCCCGGTCCATGGCCGCGCCCCTCATCTGTCCGTCCATCCTCGCCAGCGACTTCGCCCGACTGGGCGAGGAGGTCGCCGCCCTTGAGGCGGCCGGCGCGGACTGGATTCATGTTGACGTCATGGATGGCCATTTCGTGCCGAATATCACTCTCGGCCCAGACGTGGTGAAGGCGCTGAGGCCCCACACCCGCCTGCCGTTCGACGTCCATCTGATGGTCGCGCCGGTCGATCCGTGGCTGGAGGCCTATCGCGAGGCCGGAGCGGACATCCTGACCGTCCACCCCGAGAGCGGACCGCATCTGCACCGCACGCTGGGCCGCATCCGCCAGCTGGGCGCCCGGGCCGGCGTGGTGCTGAACCCCGGCACGCCGCTCAGCGTGCTCGAGGACGTCATCGACCTGGTCGATCTGGTGCTGTTGATGTCGGTCAATCCGGGCTTTGGCGGGCAGTCCTTCATCGGGTCCACCCTGCGCAAGATCGAGCGGACCCGGGCCCTGCTCGACGCCGCCGGGTCGAAGGCGCATCTGCAGGTCGATGGCGGGGTCACCGCCGATAACGCCGGGGCCTGCGTCGCGGCCGGCGCCGACGCTCTCGTGGCCGGCACCGCCGTGTTCCGGGGCGGGCCGTCGGCCTATGCCGCCAATATCCAGGCGCTGAAATCCGCGTGAACCCGCTCGGCCGCTTTTCCAGAACCGAGGCTGACACGCCGCCGCCGGGCGAGATTCCCGGCCTGCGCGGCGCCCCGATGCGCACACCGGTCCGAACCACGGGCGCCGCGACCGGCCCCGGGCTGTGGCCGACCGTCGTCGGCCGGATGCTGGCCCGCCAGCTGTGGATCGAATTGTACGGCCTGCCCGGCTACAGCCTGACGCTGAAGGGCCGGCCGGTTCAGGCCTTCGCCGCCACGCCGCGCGATTTTCGGCCCGCCGATCCGACCCCCGGCAAGGGCGTGATCGACGGCCGTTTCATCCTCGCCGGCGCCAGCCTCGAGGCGGCTGCGCCCGAGGATCCCTGGAACCGCCCCAGCCCCAGCCGGGCCTTCGCCACCGAACTTCACGCCTTCGCCTGGCTGCCGTCGCTGATGCTGCAGGGCGAGCGCGGCGCGCGCGAGGCTGTGCGGCTGACCCTGGCCTGGGGCGCGACCTTTGCGCGCTGGTCGCCCTTCGCCTGGGGGCCGGACGTTCTGGCGCGGCGCACGCTGAACCTCTCCTGCGCCGCGAGACGGATGGGACAGGTCGCGACCGAGGCCGAGCGGCTGAGGCTGGCCGATATTCTGGGC
>JALYPS010000188.1 GCA_030856285.1 Pseudomonadota bacterium | reverse complement strand
CCGTCATCCTTCTGGAGCCCCAGGCCCGTGACTCCGCCCCGGCCATGGCTGCAGCGGCGGCATGGATCGATGCTCAAGGCACGGACGGCATTGCTGCGGTCATGGCGTCGGACCACCACATCCCCGACAGCATGGCCTTTCAGGAGGCGGTACTTCACGCCGCCCATGCCGCGAGCGGCGGCAAGATCGTGACCCTGGGCGTTCGGCCAACCGAGGCATCCTCCGCCTACGGATATATCCGGCCGGCCGGCGCCGGCCTGGCCGACGTGGCGGAGTTCCAGGAAAAGCCTGATCCGGCCACTGCGAGAGCCTATGTCGAAGGCGGCTATCTCTGGAACAGCGGCAACTTCATCGTCTCGGCCAGGGGCCTTTTGTCGGAGTTGAAGCGATACGCCCCCGGCGTCGAGGCCGCTGCCCGGGCTGCCGTCCCTGACAGCGCCCATGTTGGCGGCGTGGTAACGCTCTCGAACGCATTCCTGGAGGCTCCCCGGATATCCATCGACTATGCGGTGATGGAAAAGACCGATCGCGCCTCGGTCCTTCCGGTCGATTTTCGCTGGTCGGACCTGGGGGCCTGGGACGCGATCGCCGCCACGGGATCCGGCGCGGCGGGGATCGCTGTTCTGGACGACGCCGAGGGCTGTCTCGTTCGGGCCGCCGAGGGCATGGTGGTCGTGGCTGCGGGCGTGACCAACCTGGCGATCATCGCCGAATCGGATGCGGTCCTGGTGTGCGACCTGTCCCGAGCCCAGGACGTGAAGCGGCTCGTAGGGCGATTGAAGGCCGAAGCGCCGGCTCGGATGGATTTTCCTGTGGTCCGACCGGAAGGCCTCGAGGAAGGCGCTGAGCGCTTCTCGCGCTGGTTAAAGCTGAACGCCCTGCCGATCTGGTCGACCCTGGGCGTGGCGGACGACGGATCGTTTGAAGAACTCCTCTCGCTGACCGGCCGCAAGGTCGGGGCCACCCGCCGTGCGCGGGTGCAGATGCGCCAGGTCTATGTCTACTGCCGCGCCGGCAGCCTAGGGTGGGACGGGCAATGGAAGCGAACCGCCCACGAAGGCCTGGCAGCGTTTCTGGCGACCTATTCGCGGGACGACGGACTGTATCGCACCCTGGTGTCCTCGGACGGCGAGGTCCTCGACGACACCGCCATGCTCTACGATCAGGCCTTCGTCCTGTTCGCGCTGGCCGCCGTGCACGCCGCAGGGCTGGACGCCGATGCCGAGGTCCGCGCCGTTGCATTGAGAAACAAGCTGGTGGCCCTGTGGCCGGCCACGGGGGGATTGCGCGAAAGCGGTGAGATACCGTTTCAGTCAAACCCCCATATGCACCTGCTCGAAGCCTGCCTGGCGTGGAGCGACGCCGGCGGCGATCCGGCCTGGCGCGAGATGGCGAACCGCATCGTCGCTTTGACTTTGGACCATTTCATCGATTCGTCGGGCGGTTTCCTCCGCGAGTTCTTCAAGGACGATTGGGCTCCGGCGCAGGGCGCGCTCGGGCGTCTCGTCGAGCCCGGCCACCAGTTCGAATGGGCCTGGCTGCTGGAGCGGTTCGCTCGGATGACAGGGCGGGCAGACGTCTCGGATGCGGCGCGTCGTCTTTACGCAGCCGGTGTTCGAGGCATCGACAGCCGCCGACAGGTGGCCGTCGATGGACTGGAGGATGATTTCTCGGTCCGCAGCGATCGCGCTCGCCTATGGCCCCAGACAGAATGGCTCAAGGCGTCACTCATCTTCGCCGAGGCAGCGGAGGGCGACGAACGGGCCGGGTTCCTGGACGCCGCCGCCGAGGCGCTGAGGGCGGTCTGGACCTATCTGGAGCCGTCGGGCCTCTGGCGCGACAAACTCTTGAGGGACGGCGGGTTCGTCGACGAGCCCGCATCCGCCAGCTCATTCTACCATATCATGACCGCCTTCGATCAGCTGGCGTCAACGGGCAGGGTGCTTCAAGCCGGTGACACCCGGAATCGTCTGCTGGCATGAACCTTCAAAGACGCTTTTTCACGTAAAAGGTTTCCGAGCCGTACATGCCGGTGAAGTTGTCCGGCGTCAGTTCAGCGACGTTCAGGCCGTGACTGCTCAACAGCTTCAAAACCACCGGTCTGGGCAGCGAATGCATCTCCATGCCCAGGTCAGGGGTCTGGAGGTACGCCTCGGCATCAAAGCTGTAGCCGAGAAGGTCAGTCGCGATCTGAAACAAGGCCCCACCGCCCGGGCGAATTTTTGAAAAGATCGTGTCCAGAACAAACTTCTGAATCGGTGGGGTGT
>JALYPS010000186.1 GCA_030856285.1 Pseudomonadota bacterium | reverse complement strand
GCCGTCAGTGGGCGGCCAGGGCGTCCTTGAGGAAGGCCAGAACCCGGGGCCAGCCGTCGGCACGGGCGGCGACCCGGTCGTCGATCCGGGACAAAGTGAAGGAGCCTGTCAATGGGCGAGAGCCCGGATTGAGCCGCCATGGTCAACGGGATTTGACCATGTTCGTCAGCGATGTGTTTCCATCTTGGGGCGCGAACTGACGAGCGGGGGCTTATCGGACCGGCTTAAGGGAGGCGGTCATGACGTGGATGCAAGGCGAAGCCGACTTGGCCCACGGCGCCATCGACGATGCTGGCGCTGGCCCGCCGCGAGCGCCGCTGGGCGAACGCCGGTCCTATGCCACGCCCTATGAAAGTCTGACCTTCACCCTCGTGACACGCGCCCGTCGCGAACTGATGGTGACCTTGGCCGCCCAGCCTGTCTTCGATCTGAGCCGGTCGGTTCCGGTCAGCCGCCGCATCCGACGCACGGTGCGCCATCGGGGAGGCGAAGGCGCGCTGGCGGCGCTTGGCCGTCGCACGCTGGAGCCGATGGACCTGAAGCGGATCGACATGCAGACGCTGAGCCATGGTCTCGACCTGCTGCATCTGGGTTCGGAAGACAGCGGCGTCCTGCCGGCCTTCTGGCGCACATTGGCCTCGAGCGGCGGACGGTTCGCCCTGTTGTGCACCGAGCTTCAGCACGGGGCCGCGCCGGGCGCCTTGCTGGTCGAGGTCATGGGCGGGCTGGAGCAGGCGCCGCTCGAGACCATCGACGATGCACTCGCCCATTTCGAGACCGCGTCACCGGGCGTCATCCTGCATATCGCGCCTGATGCGGGGGCGGCCCGACGCCTGACGGAGGTGCGCGCCCGATGCCTCGCAATCGACTTCGCCGGGGTCGCCCACGAAAGTCCGCGAGAGTGGCTGGACGCCGCGGCGCTGATCGACGCGGCGCGCGATGCCTGTCCGCAGGTCATGCTGCTGAACCTGCGTCCTGACCGTGGTCTGGCCGCCGAGAGCGCGGGCGCCACTCACGCTGTCTTCGCCAATATGGATGTGATCACGATCTGAGACCGGTTGACGGCGCACGCGGGCCGGGGCCTTCATCGGTCATGCAGGCCACGCTTCCCGCCCGACTGTACGGCTGTCCCGACGCCTGGGCGCGCGAACGGTCAGCCGTGTTCGGAAAGGCCTGGCTTTTCCTGGGCCATGAGGCGGAGACGCCGACGCCGGGCGACTGGATCGCCACCGACGTGGCCGGTCACCGGCTGCTGGCGATCCGGGGCAAGGACGGCGCCCTGCGCGCGTTTCACAATGTCTGCCGCCACCGGGCCGGGCCGCTGGTCACCGGTGCGAGCGGGCATTGCGAGGGCGAACTGGTCTGCGCCTATCACGGCTGGCGCTATGCGCTGGACGGGCGGCTGAGGGCGGCGACGGGATTCGGCGCGGCGGAGGGGTTCGATCCGCGCGAATTCGGCCTGCTGGGCCTGCGCCTGGAGATCTGGCGGGGTCTGGTCTTCGCCACGATGGATGCTGACGCCGCGCCGCTGGCCGATCACGTCGCGCCTTTGGAGGCCCTCCTGGCCGGGCGGGGGCTGGACATCGCCGCTCCGGCCCTGCGCCGCTCGCACGATCTGGCCTGCGACTGGAAGACCTATGCCGAGAACTATCTCGAGGGGTACCACATCGGCTCGGTCCATCCGGTGCTGGCCGCCGAGCTGGGCGCGGCCGAGTATCGGGTGCGGGTCGAGGGTGATCTGGTCCTGCAGGAGGCGGTGGGGGTCAATGACGGGCCGCAGGCGGGCGTATGGGGCTGGCTGTGGCCCAACCTCGGGATCAACGTCTATCGCGACGGGGCGATGATCGAGCGGATGACGCCGGTCGGGCCGGGTCTTACGCGGTTGGACTATCTGTTTCTCAACGACGGCGGCGAAGGCGCGCTGGGAGAAGCCCTCGCCGCCTCCGACCGGCTGACCGCCGAGGACGCCGGCATCTGCGAGGCGGTGCAGCGCAATCTGTCGGCGGGCGCCTATGATCGCGGCGTGCTCAGCCCTGAGCATGAGATCGCCCTGGCCTGGTTCCAGTCGCGGATCGCGGAGGTTCACCCATGAGCGACCACTATCGGGCTCGCCTGCCCGAGGAGCCGTTGACGGACCGGCACAAGCTGGGCTGGGGCCTTGCCGCCCTGGTCGTGGCGGGCAACATGATCGGCTCGGGCGTCTATCTGCTGCCGGTCAGCCTGGCGGCGGTGGGGAGTTCCAGCCTGATCGGCTGGCTGGTCGCCGGGGCTGGGGCTGTGACGCTGGCGCTGGTGTTCGGCGCGCTGGGACGGCTGCAGCCGGACGCGGACGGTCTGCCGGGATTCGCCGAGCGGGGGCTGGGCCGGTTCTTCGGCTTCCAGACCGCGCTCGCTTTCTGGACCGCCTGTCTCGTGGGCAATGTCGCCATCGCCGTAGCCGCGACGGGCTACCTCGGCTTCTTCTGGCCGATGTTGAAGGATCCGGTTGCGGCGACCTTCTGCAACCTCGGCATCATCTGGCTGGCGACCATCGCCTACATCATCGGGGCGCGGACGGCGTCGGGGGTTGCGGCCGTGGCCCTGGCTATCGGCATCGCACCGATCGCGGTCGCCGTCGCAGCCGGGGTCGTGGCCTTCGATCCGCAAACTTTCGCCGCCTCATGGAGCCCGTCGGCGACGCCGCTGATCGAGAGTATGCCGGCGTCGCTGGCGGTGATCTTCTGGGCCTTCCTCGGCGTCGAGAGCGCCGCAGCCCTGTCGGTGAGGGTCAAGCATCCGGCGCGCGACGTGGGCCGGGCCTCGGTGGCCGGGGTGCTGCTGGCCACGGTCGTCTATGTCGCCGCCACCGTGGCGGTGTTCGGGGTCATTCCGGCGGATGTGCTGGCGAATTCGACGAGCCCATACGCCGATCTGGCGGCGCGGGTGTTCGGAGCCTCGATCGCAGGCGTCGTGGCGGTTTGCGCCGTCATCAAGACGGTCGGCACGGTCGGCGGCTGGGTCATGCTGGGCGGAGAGACGGCGCGGTCAGCGGCGCGGCAGGGCTATCTGCCCTCCGGTTTCGGAGCGGGGGAACACACGCCGATCGCCAACCCGCTGCTGGGCGCCGCCATCATGAGCGTGGTGACGGTGGTAGTGTCCGGCCAGCCGACGCTGGGCGACCAGTTCGGCGTCCTGGCGGGGGCGACGTCAGTGTTGTCCCTCGTCGTCTACGCCATCTGTTCGGCGTCGCTGTTCCGGCTGGCCCGGCGAACGCAGGCCCGGACCATCGCCGTCGCCGGCTTTCTGTTCGCGTGCGCCGCAGTGGGCTTCGCGGGCCTGGAATATGTCTGGCCGGCCGCCGTCTTCTTCGTCCTGACCACGGTCGCCTGGTTCGCGTTTCTCAGAAAGTCTCCCCCGCGCGTTGACCCCGTGACGGGCGACGCCTAACCACCGCGCCGTTTGCTTGCCGGGATTCGGTGATAGAGAGCGCGCCATGACCACCAAACTCCTCCCCGGCGTCACCGGCGTGCTCGCGCTCGCGGACGGAACCATCCTGCAGGGCCTCGGCTGCGGCGCGACCGGCTCGGCCCTCGGCGAAGTGGTCTTCAACACCGCCATGACCGGGTATCAGGAGATCCTGACCGACCCGTCCTATATGAGCCAGATCCTGGCCTTCACCTTCCCGCACGTCGGCAACACCGGGACCAATGTCGAGGACGTCGAACAGATCGGCGGGGGCTCGGACACCTCGGCGCGCGGCGCGATCTTCCGCGACGTTCCGACCGACCCGGCCAACTGGCGCAGCGAGTGCGATTTCGACGGCTGGATGAAACGGCGCGGCGTGGTCGGTCTGGCAGGCGTGGATACGCGGGCGTTGACCGCCCGCATCCGCGACATGGGCGCGCCCCATGCGGTGATCGCCCACGACCCGTCCGGACAGTTCGACCTCGACGCCCTGATCGCCCAGGCTCGCGCCTGGACAGGGCTGGTCGGGCTTGATCTCGCGAAGGACGCCTCGACCCTGCAATCGTTCGACTGGGACGAGGGATTGTGGGACTGGCCCGAGGGCCATCCGCGCGTGGACGCGGCCGACAAGTCCGTGGTCGTCGTCGACTATGGTGTGAAACGGAACATCCTGCGGGCGCTGGCTTCGACCGGCGCAAAGATCACAGTGGTGCCCGCGGACACGACCGCTGAAGCGATCCTGGCCCGCAAGCCGGACGGCGTGGTCTTGTCCAACGGACCGGGCGACCCTGCGGCGACGGGCGTCTATGCGGTGCCCGAAATCAGGAAGCTGGTGGAAAGCGGCACGCCCCTGTTCGGCATCTGCCTGGGCCACCAGATGCTCGCCCTCGCGCTGGGGGCGAAGACGGTCAAGATGGATCAGGGCCATCACGGGGCCAACCATCCGGTCAAGGATCTGACCACCGGCAAGGTCGAGATCGTGTCGATGAACCACGGCTTCACCGTCGACCGCGACAGCCTGCCTGACGCGGTCAGCGAAACCCACGTCAGCCTGTTCGACGGCACCAACTGCGGCATCGTCCTGAAAGGCCGGCCGGTGTTCAGCGTCCAGCACCATCCCGAGGCCTCGCCGGGGCCGACCGACAGCCTGTATCTGTTCCAGCGGTTCGCGGATTCGATGAACGGCTGATCCCGCGTCTGGCGCGTAGCCGGCGGTCATAGCAGTATGCGGCGACACACCTCGGGGGAGGACTCGCCGTGACCGCACAGCCTGTAGAAGCCGCGCACGACGCGCCGTTGGCGTCGCCCGCCAGCGCGGGCGGCCTGACCCGGTCGGGCGCCGCCCGGATCGACGCCATCGACAAGCTGCGCGGACTGATGATCGCGCTGATGGTTCTCGACCATGTGCGCGACTTCTTCCACCGGACGGCCTTCACCGCCGATCCGCTGGCCATGGATTCCGGCGATCCGGCGCTGTTCATGACCCGCTGGATGACCCATCTGTGTGCGCCCACCTTTGTCTTCCTCGCCGGCGTGTCGGTGTATCTGCAGCGGGCCAACGGCAAGAGCCGGGGCGAGTTGACCCGGTTTCTGGCGACCCGCGGCGCCTGGCTGATCCTGCTGGAAGTCACCGCGGTCGGATGGGGCTTCAACTTCGGCGGCGGCGTCTTCCTGCAGGTGATCTGGGCCATCGGAGCCTCGATGTTGGCGATGGCCCTGCTGATCTGGCTACCCCGGATGGCGTTGCTGGCGCTGGGCGTCGCGATCATCGCCGGGCATCAGTTGCTGGCTCCGATCAATCCCCCGGATCTGGGCGCCCTGGCCCCCGCCTGGACGGCGACGCTGGAGTTCGGGCCGGGTCTGGGCGGCTTCGTCGCCTATCCCTTCGTGCCCTGGCTGGGGGTCATGCTGCTGGGCTACGGGCTGGGTAACCTTTTCCAGCAGGCGGACGGCGCGCGGACCCGGACGGTGCTGATGCTGACCGTGGGGATGCTGGTCCTGTTCGCCGTGGTGCGCGGGATCAATCTGTACGGCGATCCGCGGCCGTGGGCGGCGCAGGCCGAGCCGCTTTGGACCGCCCTGTCCTTCATCAACGCCAGCAAATACCCGCCCTCGCTGGACTTCGTGCTGGTCACGCTCGGTCTGTCCCTGACCCTGTTGCCGCTCCTGGCCCGCTTGGGCGGTTTGCCGGCCAGGCTGCTGCTGGCGTTCGGGCGCACGCCGCTGTTCACCTATGTGCTGCACGTCTACCTCGCCCACGGGCTGGCTCTGGTGGTCGGGGCTATGATGGGCGTGCCGCCGTCCGCCTTCTTCAACCTGCTGGGCGACCCGAGCCGGGTCATCGAGGCGGGTTGGGGCTTTGGCCTGGCAGGGGTCTACGCCGCCTGGCTGGTGGTGCTGGCGATGCTCTACCCGCTGTCGCGGTGGTTCGAAGACGTCAAACGGCGCCGCCGCGACTGGTGGTTAGGCTACTTGTAGGTGGCGCTAACGCTCGCGACGCGGTCGCTCGCTGCTTGAGCGCCGCGCGAAGCGCCAGGCCGCGTCGGGTCGAGAAGGCGGAGCCTTCTGACCGCGGCCCAACAGGGATTCAGCGACCCGTCAGGGGAGCGGCGCGAAGCTCCGGGCCTCGCGCAGGGCGCAGGCCTTGCGGACGGCCACCGGCGCGGCGTGCAGCCAGTAGTCAGCGTCCTCCAGCCGGTTGCTCCGCAGCCGCTCGGCGCCGCGCATCCGCCGCAGCGCCGCATTCTCGAGCAGGCGCGCGTGCAGGGCGCGGGGCGAGAGTTCGGGGATCGGGGGGGAACCGGGGACGGCGACGGTGTCGGGGCCTTGAGGCTCCACCGCCGGGCGGGCGATGGTCATAAACATGGGGAGGCTTTCATTCTCGGACGGGTCCGCGGTCTTCGCCGCGGGTCCGCCTGTCTCCGCCCGCTTCCGGGACGGTCGGATGGTTAATCCACAGGTCTGTGGACAGTTCCTCTTCAACAGGAATACTGTGCGCATATTCAGGCAGTTATCGCCGCGCTTTGGCCTTTCTGGTTAACAAAAGGTAAATGCGGCCGTGGAGGGCCGCGGCTACGTCCATTTTTGTCGAGGACGTAGGTTAATCCACGAATCCGCACACAGTGTGGACAGATAGGTGGGGAGCGGCGTTCAGCAGGTTGACGAAGAGGCTATCTCGGCGGCCGCAGGCCTTGTCTATCAAACCGTGAGATTTACAGACCAATTTATTGATGAGTTGAAGGGGCGCCTCCGTCCCTCAGATGTCATCGGCCGCACGGTCAAGCTCAAACGGCAGGGCCGCGAGTACGTTGGTCTCTCGCCATTCTCCAAAGAGAAATCCCCCTCGTTTTTCGTCAACGACGACAAGGGCTTCTTCCACGACTTCTCGTC
>JALYPS010000182.1 GCA_030856285.1 Pseudomonadota bacterium | reverse complement strand
CTCATGGCGGCCGCCGGCGCGGCGATCGGGGCCTGGGCCGCCCTCGCCCAGCCCACGCCGCTCGCCGCCGTCCTGACCGCCCTGCTGGGCTGGCAGCTGCTGTTGATCGCGGTGATCGACGCCGAGCATTTCCGCCTGCCGGATTTGCTGACCCTGCCGCTGCTCGCGACCGGCGGCCTCGCAGCGGTGCTGCTGGACCACACGGCCCCGCTCGACGCCATGATCGGCGCAGCCGTCGGTTTCGCGGGCCTGTGGTTGCTGGCCTTTGCCTATCGCCGGCTTCGCGGCCGCGAAGGCCTCGGCGACGGCGACCCCATACTGCTGGCCGCCGGCGGGGCGTGGGTTGGCTGGATCGGCCTGCCCAGCGTATTGTTGTGGGCGTCCGCCGCCGGACTCAGTTTCGTGGCGGCGCGTCTGCTGGTTGGCCGCAAGGTCTCCGGGGAGGACCGCCTGCCGTTCGGGCCCTGTCTGGCGGCAGGGATCTGGCTGACCTGGATGCTGGGACCGCTGGGGCTGTAGGCGGGGTCAGACCGCCGATCCTTCTCCTACGTCAACCGAAATACCCGGTAGGGTCGGCATACGGAGATCCCCGGGAGACCGCCAATGTCTGACGTCCGCCGCCGGCTGATGACGCGAAAATCCGACCTCGGCGACACCTGCATCGCCGGGATTCCGCCAATCCCTGACCTCTCGGAGGGCGAGGTCGTCCTCGCCCTCGACCGGTTCTCCCTGACCACCAACAACATCGCCTATGCCGCCTATGGCGATGCGATCGGCTATTGGCGGGTCTTTCCGACCGGGCAGGACGATTTCGGCATGATGCCTGTCTGGGGCTTCGCCGATGTCGCGGCCTCACGCGCCGCCGGTATTGAGGTCGGCGCGCGTGTGTTCGGCTATTTTCCCATGGCGGATACCCTGGTCGTCCAGGCGGAAAAGATCAGCCGGGGCGGCTTCGCTGACGCCTCGCCATGGCGAAAGGCAGTGCCGGACATCTACAATCGCTATGTCCTGTGCGCGGCCGATCCGCACTATACGCCCGAACTGGAGAACAGCGAGGCGCTGTTCCGGCCGCTCTTCATCACCTCGTACACGGCGGTGGACTTCCTGCGGGAGAACAACTTCTTCGGCGCCCGCCAGATCGTGGTGTCGAGTGCGTCCAGCAAAACCGCCTATGGCGCCGCCTGCTGTCTGGCGGACGACGATGTTCGCCTCGTCGCCCTGACCGGCGGCCGCAACCGGGCCTTCGTCGAGAGACTGGGCGTCTATGACGCCGTGCACGGCTATGACGAGGTCGAGGCGCTCGAAACCGGCGTGGCGACCCTGTACCTGGATCTGGCGGGCGATCCGGCGTTGCGGCGTCGCGTGCACGCCCGGTTCGCCGGGGACCTGACTTACGACTGCCTGATCGGGTCGACGCAGAGCGACAACTTCACCGCCGATGATCCGTCCCTGAGCGGGCCCAGGCCGGTGTTCTTCTTCGCCGCCACATGCCTGGACCAGCACCGCGCACACGGTACGCTGCGCGCCTTCTACGACCGGTTCCTTGCCAGCCAGCGCGCCTTCTTCGAGCGCGTCGTCGATCCGGCGTCGCCATGGATCCACATCACCGAGCACCGCGGCCTCGCCGCCGCCGCCCATGTCGTCCGGGACCTCGCCGACGGCGTGTCCGACCCGATCGAGGGCGCGATCATCAGGATAGCTCGCTGAGCGGGGGACGGCCCCTGCTGTAGCCGGTGCGCCTAGCGGACGACTGCGAAGGTCGTGGAGGCGTCCCTGTAGCGCGCGTGCTCCCGTTCTGTCATGCAACGGGGCGTGCTCCAGGCGGGATCCGAGGCCCGCACCGACAGCGCCTGACGGGCGGTGACGAAAATCGGCGCAGCGCCGTGTTCACGGGTGAAGGCCCGGCGGGTGGCCACGTCCGTGCCGCAGATCATGACCGCACGACCATTGGTCCGGGCCGACGGCTGTCCGTTGTCGCCGGCGCTCGCCAAGCCAGCCGGAAGGATCCCCGCGGCGGCGACGGCTGCAAGGCCGATCAAGGGGGTGAAAGCGCGCATCCAGTCTCTCCCGAACACCTGAAACACTCAGGACCCGGAGGAATAATGCGCTCTTTTCGCCGATTGTAAAGGTTATGCGACGTCTGGAAGTATGAAATTTGACATTTGCCCCGTCGCCGGACGGTTAAAGCCCTTTCAACGCCTTATTCTTCGGGAGTCCAGCGCTGGATCACGGTGCGGACGCGCCCGTCGGATCCGGCTTCCAGCAAGGCGGTGCGGACGGCGTGGGAGCCCCCCAGTTCGACATCGACCCGCAGGTCGAAGAAGCGGGTCAGGACCGTGATCTGGTCACGGGCCTCCGGATCGACCTGGACCGTCGCGAGGGCCGGCTGGGACCAGAAGGCGGCCGGGTCCGTCCATCCGCCGCGCGGCCGCGCCGCGATCACCGCCCGGGCCTGTTCCGGCCGGACGGCGCCGTCCGTCAGCATGGTCAACAGCGGGGCCTGTTCCGGCGTCAGGGTGTTCACATTCAGGGGCGACAGGCGCGAGGTCGGCAGGGCGCAGAGGAAGGGCCGCAGACGGCGGTAGGTCTCGGCGTCCACACCCTTGATCGCCCGCAATTCGCTGACCTCGGCCAGCATGGCGCCGCCCGTGCGATAGGGCGTGGCCAGGCCAGCATAGGCCCCGTCCTCGGCTCCCAGCGGCGACGGCGTTGTATCGGCATCCAGCCAGTCGGTCAGGGCGTCGCCGATCGCTCGCATCCGGCTGTCCGGCGCGCCGACGGCCCGGCCCAGGGCCAGGAACTGCGCGGCCCCCAGCGGGCGCGCCGTCAGATCCTCACCGACCCCCAACACAAGGCTGTTCAGATTGAAGCAGGCTTGGCCGTCGGTGACCGTGGCGGTGAGGGTTCCTCCGTCGATCGGGAAGGTCATCGGCCGCCCGTTCCAGGCCGGCTCAAGCGGCGTACGCGCGGGTCCGCCCGCGAGCAGGCGCGCGATCTGGCCCCGCGCCAGATTTTCCGCGCCCGCGGCATACCACTGGGCCTGACTCTGGAACTCGACGTTCGCGGTGCGTCGGACGGAAAAGCGCACATCATCGAGGATCGCCACCGCCACCACGGACATGACCGCGACCAGCAGCAGCACGGTCAGCAAGGCCATGCCCTCGCGATCGGACCCCCGCCGCCTCACCGGCCGCTCCCCACGACGAACAGCTGATCGACCCGCCCATAGCCCTCGATCGTCATCCCGATCCGCACCGCGTCCGGCAGGGGCCGGTCGATGCTGGAGATGAAGGCGGGGGCCGCCTCCCCGTCGCGCACGAACGCCACGGTGACATCGCGCACTCCGCGGTAGAGCACCTGGGGCGGACCCGGTCTCGCGCCATCCAGATGGCTGGAAGCGCGCCGTTCAAGCCGGTCCTCGACCAGCCGGTACTCCACACGTTGCAGGGACGGCCGGGCCTGTTCGCCGGGATTGCTCCAGCCGGCGCGGTTAAGCACCAGAATCGGATCGCCGGGCGAGGCGGCGCCGACCATGGGCTGGGGCGTCGGCCGCCCCGTGGGTCCGCGCGAGCGGCGGGCCGTGGCCTGACCGAGGTCGGCGCGCAGCAGGCCGCGCATCCTTTGCAGATCGCCGACCCGGTCGCTGGCCGCCTTGACGGCGAACCGGTTGTCGATGGCGCCGCTCAATACGGCCGCGCCGGCGCCCGCCAGCATGGCGAAGATCATCAGCGAGATCATGACCTCGACCAGGGTGAAACCCTCTCTGTGGGGGCCGCGGTCGTCGGCCCTTCGGGACCTCCCGACCCGATGCGGCCTGGCGCTTCGCGCATGCCAGCCGCTCAACCAGCGGGCCGCCCACGCGTCCCGGACCTGTGTGCTGAAACTGCGAACTGCGCCGATCACCGTGGCGTGCCTCAAGCCGGCCCCGACGGCCCGCCGGCCTTCCTAGACCGATCGTCCGTGTCCGGGCTTCATGGGATCATGACGGCCCGGCGAACTTGCCGTGACGGTTGCGACGCGTTCGGACGAACCGCCGCAATTCTGTCTTGTCGTCCGGGCCGGGAGACGGTCAGGCGACCGCCTCCCCAAGCCGTCTAGAAGCGCGCGGTCAGGCTGACCGAGGCGCTGGATCCCAGCTCGTAGTTGTTGATCAGGATCTTGTTGCCCAACTCCTGGAACTCGTCGAAATCCGTGTTCAGCAGGTTGCGAAGTTCGAGGGCGAAGCCGTAGTCGCGGCCGCTGACTTCGAAATCCTTGCGGTAGACGAAATCGACGAAGATGCCGGGGTCCTGGATGTAGTCAGGTTCGCGGTTGCCCGCGCCGCCGGCACCACGGGCGCTGACGCGCTCGCTGACATAGTTGACGATGATCGTCGCCTGGGAGCGGGCCGTGTCGTCTTCCCAGCCCAGTTGCAGGTTGGCGACATGCTCGGACTGGCCCTGGAGACGGCTGCCGTCCGCGACAAAGAAGGTCGCGTCCTCATCGGCGCCGCCGCCGCCGGGGGTCCGTACGAAGTCGCCTGTCTCCACCTGAACCTCGGAATCCGACCAGGTGTAGTTGGCCTGCACCAGCCAGCGCTTGTTGGCGATGAAGGAGATGCCGTTGTCCGGGAACTCGAAGAATTTCTTGGCTTCGATCTCGGCGCCGTAAATCCTGGCCTGCGGCGAGTTCAGATACGACTGCTGGCGCGCATTGCCCGAGGTGACGATGGTCGCCTCGACCGGCTTGTCCAGATCCTTGAAGAAGACGCCGGCCGTCAGATACTGCTGACGGGCGAAGAACCACTCATACCGGGCGTCGAGGTTCAGGATCTCGGTGTCGACCAGGAACGGGTTGCCGGTGAACTCGCGGTCGGTTTCCGGGTCCGTATAGGACTGGGGCGCCAGTTCGCGGAACTGGGGCCGGCCGATGGTCTGGGAGGCGCCGAAACGCAGCTGCTGGTCTTCCGCGAAATTCCACGTCGCCGTGAACGACGGCAGGAAATACTGCTCCTCGATCTCGGTCGGGGCGAAGGGCGCGGCGCCGCCGAACAGATCGCGCGTGGTGACCGACTGCTGGCCATCCTCATAGCGCACCCCGAAGGTGGTGCGGACCAGGGGGATGAACTCGGCATCGACCTGGATATAGGCCGCCGCAACCTCGAGCTGGGCGGAATAGGCCGCCGCGCCGCTGCCCGCGCTGCCGGTGACTTCTGACAGGACCAGGCCGGTCGGGCCGATGTTTCGGTCGGAATAGAGGTAGTCGACCCGCGACCGCCGCTGCTCCTCCGTCAGGGTGCTGGCGGGGACGAACTGCAGGTCGCGCCGCTCGGCGTCCCGGTTGTTGTCGGAGTATGCGATCCCCGCGCTGAACACCGCGTCCCGATAGTCGGACAAGGCCAGGGTGTAGCTCAGGTCCGCGCCGCCCGAGACGATATCGTCGTCCAGTTCGCTGAACGAAATCCGGTTGCCGCCGATCTCGTGCAGGAAGGCGCCGTCGGCGGCGACCCCGTACTCGAAACGGGTCTCATAAGGCGCGTTGCGTTCGGTCAGGGCATAGGCGCCGCGCCACGCGAACTCGAGGGCGCCGTCCATGAACTCATGCTCGCCGGACAGCTGGCTGGAGAACAGCTGGCGCTCGTACCATTCGGTGAAGTCGGTCCGCTGGACCGCGCCGCCGGCGTCGAAATCGGGACCGACGCTGATCCGCGCTTCCTTGGTGACGTTGCGAACGAAGAAATTGGTCCAGCGGTAATCGCTGTTGTCCGTGACCAGCGACAGGCCGCCGAGGAAATTCAGCTGGATGTCGTTCTGGTTCGACTCGAACGCCTTGCTGGTGACCGGCACAAGCACAGCGCCGGAGAACTGCGCTTCCTCCTGCACGCCGTTCCGGGTCGACCAGCTGTTGCTGTAGCCGGCCACGGCGATCAGGCCGAAGGTGCCCAGGCTGCTGTCGGACTTCATTCCACCGGCGAAATCGAAGCCGAAATTGACCGGCGTCGTCTCCCGCTGCAGGAGACGCAGCGGCGAATTGACGAGCGAATGGCCGATGCGCTCCAATTCCTGCGGGGTTACGTTGGCGCTGTTGACGGGAACGCCCCGACCGAAGGCGATAGCGAGCGGTCCGGGAATGTCGCGGGTGCCGTCGTCGAAGCCCGTGAAGTCGGTGCGGGAGCCGAAATAGATCAGGCCCTCATCTCCGGTCGTCTCGGTATTGCCGCCGACGGAGGCCGACATCGAGAAGAAGGGATCATTGGGCGCGTCCACGGTGCGAAGGTCGATCACCCCGCCGCCGAACTCGCCCGGAAAATCCACTGAATAGGTCTTCTGGACCGTGACGCTTTCGAGGATGCTGGAGGGAAACAGGTCCAGCGGTACGACGCGTTGCAGCGGCTCGGGACTCGGCAGCGGCGAGCCGTTCAGCAGGGCCGAGGAGTAGCGTTCGCCGAGACCACGGACGTAGATGAACCGTCCCTCGACGACGGTCAGGCCCGTCACGCGGGCCAGGGCGCCGGCGGCGCTGCTGTCGCCCGTCCGCTCGAGATCCTCCGAAGTCAGGAAGGCTGCGACCTCCGCGCTCTCACGGTTCGGTTCCGGGATGAAGCGGCCGAGAACGATGACCTCGTCCAGCTCGCCGGAGGCTTCGGGCTCGTCCTGGGCGGCCGGATCCTGCGGGGCCTGCGACGCCGCCGGAGGGGTTTGAGCATAGGCGATCCCGGGCGCGATCAGCGCGCTGGTTGCCAGAAGGACCCCGCTCAGGGTCAAGGTAACGGTCTTCATGATCTGCGCCTTGAAGGAGTTCAACGGACTGGGCGAAAGCCGGAGGCGGCCCGGGCGGGCCGCCTCCGCATCTTTCGTCAGCAGGTCGCGCCGGCCGTGAGGCCGCAGGTCCAGCCCTGCCACCAGACGTCGGCGGCGTTCTGGACGGCGCCGATGTAGGTGGTGTTCTGGAAGAAGGAGTAGGTCGTGGCCGCCGCGACCGGGGTCACGGCGTTTTCGTTGGCGCCGTTGATGAAGGTCAGCACCTGGTTGCTCAGGCTGGTCCCGGCCGCCGGAGCGGTCAGGGTCGAGACGCCGTTCGCCGTATTGTTCGTGCCGGCGGTGAACGCCGCCGCCGACAGCACGGCGTTGGCCGGACGGTACGGCAGGGTGCAGGACATGAAGATCGAGTTGAAGGTCACGCCGCTGGTAGCCGTGTCGGCGTCGTTGATGGCCATACAGCCGGCCACGGAGGTCGAGACGGCGGTGAACACCGAGTTGATGATCGTACCGTCGTTGCCCGTGTCGAAATGCGCCACCGTGTGGGCGTCGGTGGTGGAGTTGCGGCCGACCAGGGTCCAGTTGGCGATCTTCGGCTGGGACAGGTAGCGCGAAGCCAGCGGCACGGAGGTCGGAGCGGACGAGAACTCGAAGCCGGCGCTGCGGCTGGTCGAGCCGGCCGGACGCTGGGTCACGATGCCGAACTGGGCGCCGCCGCGCCAGCCGGTGTCGGTGTCCAGGCCGTCGTCGTCGGCGCCCGTGATGACGATGCGGCGCAGATTGACGTTGCCGCCGAAGATTTCGATGCCGTCGTCGGAGCTGTTGTGGACCTGGATGAACTCGACCGTGGTGCCCGAACCGACGCCGGCCATGGTCAGGCCTTGCAGTTCGTTGCCGGTCGAGATTTCGAAGCCCGAGAACTTGATCTGGACGTAGCGAAGGCGGCCCGAGTTATCGGCCGCGGTGTTGCCGCCGTAGAAGGCGCTGGTGCCCTCGACGGTGCCCGTGCAGGTCACCGGCGCGGTCAGCTGACAGTTGGCCTGCGGCGCGCGGCCGGCCAGGACGATGCCGCCCCACTGACCTTGCGAGCTCTCGGTCGTCGTGCCCTCGACGTTCTGGCGGCTGGTGAAGACGATCGGGCTGGCGGGCGTGCCTTCGGCGAACAGCTGCGAGCCGCGGTTGACCAGCAGATAGTCGGAACCGCCCGAAGCGAAGATGCGCACCCCCGCCTCGATGGTCAGAATGCCCTGGACGCTGCCGGCGATCGGCGACGCCGGGTCGACGCCCTGGTCCGTGCCGACGGCGGTGCGGCCGCTGATGGAATAGATGGTGCCGGCGCGCAGCGGCACCGTCAGGGCGCCGTTGATCTGTTGCGGCAGCTGGCAGGCGCGGAGCGTGCCGCCGGCCACGGTGCCGACGTTGGCGAAGCCAGTCGGGCAGTCCGCCGCCGGCGTACCGGGCGGGAGCGGGGGCGGCGGGGTCGGTCCGCCGCCGCCGCCGCCGCCGAAATCACCCTCGCCCGGCGATGCAACCTCAGCCGAGCCGCAGGCGGCGAGTGTAAGGGCGCTGGCGGAGATCGCGAGCAGGGTCGTCAGTCGAAAGCCGGTCATCATTTCCACCGTGGCTGATCCAAAGGAACACACGGCAGATGGCGCCTGGACTCTCAGTCCTGGTCGCGACGACGCATACGCCCCACCTGCCCGTGGTCTCGATAGAAGGCCGATGTGACAACGCCGACGCCGAACCGTGACGGTTCAGATGCCCTTGTGTGAAGTTGTTTTCGCCGTTCAGTGAAACACCGTCCCGACACGGCGCGATTGTCGTCAAACGGCGCGCCTGCCTTCGCGTTTCTCAGACCGCCCTGACACAAATCTGCGGTGTCGCGAGGCTGTGGTTCAGGGACGCGGGAGCTGCCGGGACGGCGAGCCGCATGCCACGTCCGGGC
>JALYPS010000135.1 GCA_030856285.1 Pseudomonadota bacterium | reverse complement strand
CTGTGGTGGGCCTGGATCGACACCAGCTGGATCACCAATTGGCTGGATCCCGAGCGCCCGCTGGTTCGCCTCATGCTGTTCCTGCTGATGGGGGCGGGTCTGGTGATGTCGACCTCCCTGCCCGAGGCGTTCGGGGACAAGGGGCTGGTCTTCGCCTGCGCCTTCGTCTTCATCCAGGTCGGCCGGGGCCTGTTCACCCTCTGGGCGGTCCGTCAGGACGAGATTCTGCGCCGCAATTTCCAGCGCATCTCCATCTGGGCCGTCGCGGGCGCGGTTCTGTGGATCACGGGCGGTCTGATGGAGGGTCAGGTGCGGCTCGCGTTATGGCTGGTCGCGGTCGTGGCCGAGTTCGCCGGACCGGCCCTGTATTTCCGGGTTCCGGGGCTGGGCCGATCCCATACCGAGGACTGGGCGGTGGAGGGCGGCCACATCGCCGAGCGCGTCGGCCTGTTCATCATCATCTGCCTGGGCGAGTCCATTCTGGTCACCGGGGCGACCTTCGCCCGTCTGGAGTGGACGCCGCCGGTCGTGGCGGCCTTCGCCACCGCTTTCGTCAGCACCCTGGCCATGTGGTGGATATGGTTCAGCAAGGGTCATGACGCCGCTTCCGAGGTCATCGCCGGATCGGATGACACCGGCCGCGTGGCCCGCAGCGTCTACACCTACGCGCCCATTCTGGTCGTCGCTGGCATCGTCGTCACGGCCGTCGGCGACGAGATGACCCTCAGCCATCCCGGCGGTTCGATCAATTTCGCCACCGCCGCCATTGTGCTCGGCGGCCCACTGCTGTTCCTGATCGGCGCCCAGGCCTTCAAGCTCGCGGCGTTCGGCCGGTGGTCACCGTCCCGGCTGGGCGGGATCGCGGCGCTGGTCGCGCTGGTTTTCGCCGTGCCCCTGCTGACGCCGCTGGGGCTCGCCGTGGCAGCGACGGCGGTGCTGGTCGGGGTGGCGGCCTGGGAGTCCCTGGTTCGGCATCGGTCGCCGGTGGAGACCGAGGTCGGACACTGAGAGCCGTGGGCTCAAGCCTTCTCCACGAACGTATCGATCACCTTCTTCTCGCCCGCCTTTTCGAAGTCGATCAGCAGTTTGTTGCCCTCGATCGCGGTCACTGCGCCGTAGCCGAATTTCTGGTGGAACACCCGCTGGCCCAAGGACCAGTTCCCTCCCGCCTTCGGGTCCGCCGTGGCGACCAGCCGTCCATCCCCCTCGATCAGCGTATGCCGCGCCGGTTTCGCCGCCGGAGCGCGTCCGGCCGTGAACGACTGCGCCCGCTTCCAGCCGGGTGATGCGTAGCCTGAGCCGAAGGTCGGCATTTCGTCCCAGCGGGATTTGGCGTCCTTCATGCCGGGGGTGACGCCGTAGTAGCCCGTGTCGCTCTCGGCCTCGACGTGATCGATCGGCAGTTCATCGACGAACCGGCTCGGCAGTTGCGAGGTCCAGCGGCCGTACACCAGCCGGTTGGCCGCGAACGATATCCGCGCGTCCGACTTGGCCCGGGTGACACCGACATAGGCGAGCCGGCGCTCCTCCTCGAGGCCCTTTTCGCCCTTCTCGTCGATGCTGCGCTGGCTCGGGAAGACGCCTTCCTCCCAGCCCGGCAGGAAGACCAGCGGGAACTCCAGCCCCTTGGCCCCGTGCAGCGTCATGATCTGCACCGCGTCGTCCGACCCGCCGCGGTCCAGGTCCATGACCAGCGAGACGTGCTCCAGATAGGCGGGCAGGGTCTCGAACGACTGCATGGACTGGGTCAGTTCCTTGAGGTTATCCAGCCGCGTCTGGCCGGTCGCCCGGTCGGCCTTCTGCATGTCGGTGTAGCCGCTCTCCTCAAGAACGGTTTCGGTCAGTTCCCAGTGGGTCGTGGTCTGGGCGAAGGTCCGCCAGCGGTCGATGTCGCGCACGAAATTCGACAGGGCGGTGCGCGTTCGCGCCTGCAGTTCGTCCGAGACGATCAGGTCGCGCACCGCGCTCATCGCAGAGACGCCCGACAGCCGCGCGATCTGCAGCACCTTCTGCACGCTCGTGTCACCGATACCCCGCTTGGGCACGTTGACGATCCGCTCGAAGGCCAGGTCGTCGTCTTCCGAGAGGATCAGCCGCAGATAGGCGTGGGCGTCGCGGATCTCGGCCCGTTCGAAGAAGCGCGGCCCGCCGATGACCACATAGGGCACGGCCAGCAGCACGAACCGCTCTTCGAAGGCCCGCATCTGGAACGAGGCGCGCACAAGCACCGCCATGTCCTTGTAGGGCGTGCCGGCCCGGCGCGCGGTCTCGATCTCGTCGGCCACCAGCCGGGCCTCGGCCTCGCCGTCCCATACCCCGCGCACCTTCACCTTGTCGCCGCTCAAATCCTCGGTCCACAGCGTCTTGCCCAGCCGGTCG
>JALYPS010000131.1 GCA_030856285.1 Pseudomonadota bacterium | reverse complement strand
GACGAGATCGCCCAGGAACTGAACGGCAAGCTGCGCGGCCAGACCGACGCCCAGGTCAACGCCTCGGTCCCCGGCGCCTTCCAGCGCGGCGGCGGCAACTCAAACTCGATCGAGATGGTCGTGACGGGCGCTGAATACGAGGACATCTACACCTGGCTGCAGCCGGTGCTGGCCGCCTCGCTGGACAATCCCGGCCTGTCGCGGCCGCGCCTGAATTATGAGCCTAACGCTCCGCGCCTGCTGGTTGAGGTTGATCCCGAGAAGGCCGCGGCCCTCGGCGTCTCGTCACAGGCCATCGGTCGGACGCTGGAGACAATGTTCGGCTCCCGGCGCGCCACCACCTATCTGCGTGGTGGTCAGGAATATGACGTCATCCTGCAAACCGAGCGCGCCGAACGCCGCAGCGTCGCCGACCTGGAGGCACTGTACGTCGCGACGGGCTCCGGACAGTTGGTGCCCCTGTCGGCGGTGGTCACCACCGAGACCTCGGGCGATACGCCGGACCGCCGGCGGCTGGATCGCCAGCGCGCTATCTCGATCTCGGCCGACCTGAACCCGGGCACGACCCTGGTGGATGCGACCGAGTTCATGACCCGCGTCTCACAGGAACAGCCGCAGGGCGTCGTCACCACCCAGTGGGGCGGCGCGGCGCGCGATCAGCAGGAGGCGGGCGGCGCAGTCGCCGCGGCCTTCGGTCTGGCGCTGTTGCTGGTCTTCCTTGTGCTGGCGGCGCAGTTCGAAAGCTGGATTACTCCCGCGGTGATCATGCTGACCGTGCCGCTGGCCGCGGCCGGCGGCCTGTTCGGTCTGGTGATGGCGGGCTCCAGTCTCAACATCTACAGCCAGATCGGCTTGATCATCCTGATCGTCGAATTCGCCAACCAGCTACGCGACCAGGGCCGCTCGATCCAGGAGGCGATCATCGAGTCGTCGACCCTGCGGCTTCGCCCGATCATCATGACTTCGATCGCCACCGCATTCGGGGCCCTGCCGCTGGTGCTGTGGCAGGGTGCGGGCGCGAGTAGCCGCCAGACCATCGGCGTGGTGATCTTCTCGGGGGCCATGTTCGCGACCCTGCTGACGCTGTTCGTGGTGCCGGTGATCTATGGCGCGCTGGCCCGCTTCACCAAGTCGCCCGAGTACACCGCCCGCAAAATCGAGGAGTGGGAGGCGCAGGAGACCACTGCCAACGACCCGGTTCCCGCAGCAGCGGAATAGGCTTCAGGGCTGCGACGGCGGCGTGTAGCCGGTCTCGACCTTGAGGAAGGCGATCACGTCGCGGCGGTCCGTCGGGTCGGGTATCCCGGCGAAGCTCATCTTCGTGCCCTTCAGGAAGGTGCGGGGGTTCTCCAGCCAGTCGTCCAGCCGGAGAACGTCCCAGACGAAGTCCGCCTCCTTCATTGCGGTCGAATAGTTGAAGCCGGGATGGACCCCCGCCTGCCGCCCGAACACGCCATACAGATTCGGCCCGGTCATGTTCGACCCGCCGTCGGTGATGGTGTGGCACGAACGGCATCGGGCGAAGGCCCGGCGGCCGTTCTCCAGATCGGCTGCGTTGTATGGGGCGGGCAGGGCGGCCAGCAGGGCCGCCTTCTCCGCCGCTGTGGGCGCGGGCGTAGCCGGAGCTGCAGGCGCGCCTGTCTTTTCAGCCGGGCCTTGGCCGCAGCCGGTCAGCGCAAGCGCGGCGAGGGCGATCAGGGCGGGGCGGTTCATCGGCGGTCTCCGGTGGCGTGCGCCTGTGATAGCCCAACCATCACGACGGACAACCGGCTGCGGCGAGATGGCGGGCTGGACGAACGCCAGTCGCACCTGATAATCAGTGTCAACAGGCGCCGGAGCTCGCGCCGCTGGTCCACGAGCGTGATGTCCGACACCCGGAAACTCAACCATGCCCGAAAAGGCGATCGCGGCGTCATCGTCCGGGTGGGCGACGACGCCCTGACCGACGGGCACGCGCTGGAGCTGGAGCGCCGGCTGCTGGAACTGGGTTTCGTCGAGGGCGCACGGGTCGAACTGCTCCACGAGGGCCTGTTCGGCCGCGATCCCATCGCCATGAAGGTCGACGACATGCGGGTCGCGCTGCGCCGGCACGAGGCCGCCAGCCTGACGGTGCAGTTCGAACCGGCCTTCGTCGCCGGCGCTGAATTCGCGTCGGACGAGGTTCCCGCCTGATGGACATGGCGGTGCGGAGCGCGCGGGTCGCGCTCGTCGGAAACCCGAACAGCGGCAAGACAGCCCTGTTCAACGCCCTGACTGGCGCCCACCAGAAGGTCGCCAACTACGCCGGCGTCACGGTGGAGCGGAAGGAGGGCCTGATCCGGTCGGCAACCGGGCGGCCGATGTCGGCTCTGGACCTGCCGGGCACCTATTCCCTGCGCGCCCGCAGCCCCGACGAAGAGGTCACTCGCGACGCGGTGCTGGGAAAACTGGCGGGCGAGGAGACGCCTGACGTGATCGTCGCCGTCGCCGATGCGACCAATCTGCGGTTGGTGCTGCGGCTGGTGCTGGAGCTGAAGGCTGTCGGTCGGCCGATGGTGCTTGCGCTCAACATGTACGACATCGCCCAGCGCCAAGGGCTGCGCATCGACCTGGACCGCCTGTCGGCCGAACTGGGTCTGCCGATCGTGCCGACGACGGCGACGCGCAAGCGCGGCACCGACGATTTGATCACCGCCATCGACGTCGCCGCCGGCGCGTTATCCCCCTCTGCGGAGAGCGCCTGGACCGTGCCGGACGCGGACGCCCTGCGCGGCGCGGCGCGCGAGGCCGAGCGGATCATGAAGGCTTGCGTGCGTCCGCCGGAACGGCCCGACACCCTGACCGGCCGGATCGATTCCGTCCTGCTGCATCCGGTCGGCGGCCTGCTGATCCTGGGAACGCTGCTTTTCGTCATGTTCCAGGCCGTCTTCACCTGGGCGACCCCGCTT
>JALYPS010000121.1 GCA_030856285.1 Pseudomonadota bacterium | reverse complement strand
CACCGAGGGCGGCGGCGGCGGAGATCGTCCCGCCGGCGCCGGCGGCCCCGGCGGTGGAGGCGGCGGTCAGTTCCGCATGGGCGGCGGCGGACGCGGGGGCGGCGGCATGCAGCCCGGTCAGGGCCGTTTCAACCTGTCGATCTACCACACCTACCGGATCCAGGATGAGATCGTCATCGCCACCGGCCTGCCCATCCTCGACCTGCTGGACGGCGCCGCGACCGGTTCACGCGGTGGAAGTCCCCGCAACGAGTTGCAGGCCCAGGGCGGCGTCTTCCGCAACGGCATGGGCGCCTTCGTCAACGCCAACTGGCGCGAGGGCACCCGCGTCGACGGCGGAACCGGCCCGGACCTCAATTTCTCGGATCAGGCGACGGTCAATCTGAACGTCTTCATCGACCTGAACTCCCAGACGTCGTGGGTCGCGAGATTCCCGTGGCTGAAGGGCTCGCGGGTCAATTTCGGCGTCCAGAACCTGTTCGACACCCGCCCCGAGGTCACGACCAGCGCCGGCGATCTCCCGCTCAACTACCAGCCCGACTACCTCGACCCCCAGGGCCGCGTCGTCAGCCTGACCTTCCGCAAGATCCTGTTCTAGGCTGCGGGTCTCCTCCCCGTTCACGGGGAGGAGACCCTCCTAAGCCTCGCAGAGGCGAAGGAGGGTGGAGGGGAAGCAGCCTCAGTCCGACTCGGCCCTCTTCTTCCCCCACCGCCGCTTCGGCTCGTCCCCCTTCGCCTTGGCGGCGATCTCCTTGAGCTTGCGGCCCTGCATGGCCGACAGCGCCTGCCCTGGCGCGCCCAGTTCGGGGTCGCCGAAGGCCCGGCCGTGGGTCTTCACCCGCTCCGACACCGATTCGAGGAATTCGCCCTCCCACTCGGACAGCGAAACGCCCGCCTTCTCTGCCGAGCGGCGGGCGCGTCTGAGAGCGTTGAGGGCCGCCCGCTGGGCCGCCTTGCGTTCGGCTTCAAATGGACTGGCGGGCGGCTTCTTCGCGCCGCCCCTGCCCCCGCCGAAGCCGGTTCTTTTCAGTGTCAGATCTCGCCCAGCGCCGAGAGGTACAGGTCGAGGATTGCGTCCTCTTCCTGCCGCTTGGCCTTGTCCTGTTTGCGGATGCGGATGACCTTGCGCAGGATTTTCACGTCATAGCCCTCGCCCTTGGCCTCGGCGAAGACCTCCTTCATGTCGGCCATCACCGCCGCCTTGTCCTCCTCAAGGCGCTCAAGGCGCTCGATCACGGTGCGCAGCCGGCCCTGGGCGGCCGAGGTCAGCACGTCAGGCGAGGAATCGAAGGATGCGTCGTCGGCCAAGGGAGAACTCCGGAAAAAACACGCCCTCAAGTAGGCCGAAGGCCGGTAGGGCAAAAAGGATGTGGGACGCTAACCACGTCGGTCCGCGCGACTCAACGATCGCTGGGGGCAGACGCGAAAAAGGCTGCGGACAAGTCCGCAGCCCTGAAACTTTCGAACCGCGCTTTGGCGCGAAAAGACCGTCTTTAGCCCTGCTTCGCCTTGAAGCGCGGGTCGGTCTTGTTGATGACGTACACGACGCCCTTGCGGCGCACGACCTTGCAGTCGCGGTGGCGACCCTTGAGCGACTTGAGCGAGCTGCGGACCTTCATGGTCGTCGTCCTGAGGCAAAAACAAAACAGAAAAGCCGCGGGACGGACCTGCGGCGGAGCGGTGCGTATAGAGAGGCTTCGCGGAATCGTCAACCGGTCAGGCCATCGTTCAATTTGCCGAACACAGCCTCGATCCGCGAACGATCATAATCCAGCACCCAGTCATCAAACTGCCGATGGATTTGAGTGAGCGGCTCTGGCCGCAGGGCCGTCAGATCCATCCCGCGGTCGTCGTAGACATGCATCAGGACGTCGGAGTCCGGCGCATACAGGTAGCAGACCGTCGGCGCCTTGGGTCCGATCGCCATCTCGCTGGCGACCGCCGCCCACAACAGCACGTCGCGCAGGTCCCCCCGGCCAGTGAGATCATAGGCGTTCCAGTCCCACACCACGCCGTCTTCCTCGCCGAAGAACGGGGGGATGGCCGTCCATGATGAAGTGGGGCTCCCGACCGGAAATCCCATCCCGGCCAGATGATCCAGACCGGTCC
>JALYPS010000087.1 GCA_030856285.1 Pseudomonadota bacterium | reverse complement strand
GGTGCACCGTGCAGCCGGCCTCGGCGTCGCCCGCGGCGATGGCGCGCGCATGGGTGTCCAGCCCCGGATATTTCGGCAGCAGACTGGGGTGGATGTTCAGCATCCGCCCGGCCCATCGCCCGACGAGGAACGGCGTCAGCAGCCGCATATAGCCGGCGAGGGCCACGACCTCGACGCCGTGGGCCTCCAGCACCGTCTGGACCGCCTGTTCGTGCGCCGCGCGATCCTTGCCGAAGGCGGCGTGGTCGACCACGGCCACGGATACGCCCTTGGCCTCGGCCACGGCCAGACCGCCGGCCTCTCCCTTGTTCGACAGGACCAGAACCACCTCGAACGGGGCGTCGGTCTGATCAGCGGCGTCGATCAGCGCGGCCATGTTCGACCCGGCGCCGGAGATCAGGACGGCCACGCGGATGCGGCCGGTGCGGGCTCCCGGCATCAGTTCGCCGGTCGCGGGGCCGGATCGCCGACGGAGACGAACGACCCTGCCGGGCCGGGGAAGACCACCGGGCTCTCATAGCCATCGTCGGAGACGGCCGAGACACCGAAGAAGTAGTCGTCGATGACGATGCCCGGCAGCACCAGTTCGGTCGCCGAACCCGCCCAGCGGCTGTGGGTCCACTGCGGTGCAGTGGTGGAGCGCCACCAGACGCGATAGCCGGCCGCGCCGGGCACGACCTGCCACTTCACTGTCGTATCCGGCTTCACAGCGCCCTCGATGGTCACGCCCAGCGGACTGGCGGGGGCGTTGGCCAGGGCGGCCATGGAGACGATATTCAGGCGCGCGACCTGACCCAGATAGTTGAAGTCCACGCCCTCGATGGTGTCGCCGTAGTGGACGCCGTTCTCGGTGCGCAGGTCCTGATGCTGGCGGTCATAGTTCTCGGCGCCTTCGGAGATTCGGACAGCGGGGAAGCCGTGGCGCAGCATCTCGACCTGATCGCCGCCGCGGCCGTAGCGGTCGGTGCGATAGATCATCTCGACGTCGAAATTGGCCAGATAGCGGTCGGCGAGACCGTCCACGAAACGGGCCAGGTTCCGTGACGAGGAATCGACCTCGCCGCCGTTGTAGCGCCGGCGCTCTTCCTGGGCTTCGGTCTCGACCGTCTTGGTGCCTTCCGAGAAGACGCGGACGCGGGTGGTGTCGCGCACGCCGGACTGGCCCTCGGAGTTGCCGACGATGTCATTGTTCAGATTGGCCTCGACGCGCCAGCCCTGGGCCTGGGCGTAGTCGGCGACGATCTTGCCGCCCAGCAGGCCCTGTTCCTCGCCGGACAGGGCGGCGAACACCAGGGTGGCGTCGAAGCGGTGTTTCGACAGCACCCGCGCGGCTTCCAGCACGGCGGCCACGCCCGAGGCGTCGTCGTTGGCGCCGGGGGCGTCGTCGGTGAAATTCATCACGTCCGTGACGCGGGAATCGATATGGCCGGAGATGATGATGACCCGGTTGGGATCGCCTGTACCGCGCTGGATGGCGACGACATTGACCACCTCCGTCGGCGTCGGCACCCGGGCGGCGGTGACGGTGTCGGACGGGGTCACGACCATCAGGCAGCCGCCGCAGTCGCGGCTGATCTGTTCGAACTGGCCCTGGGCCCAGCGCCGCGCGGCGCCGATGCCGCGGGTGTCGGAGGCGGCCTCTGACATCGTGTGACGGGTGCCGAAGCCGACGAGGGCCTCAATGTCAGCGCGCATCCGTTCGGGCCGGACCTCGGCCGCCAGCTGGTGCAGCAGAGCCTGTTCCTCCACCGTCTGTGCCGCGGCGGGGACCGAAGCCAATAGCGCTCCGGCCAGGGCGATAGACAGCGCACGCATTGGCGACCTCACGGAATACGGAAGGCGCGGACCTTGCCGGGCGGGTGGCGCCTGGTCAACGGTTCTGGCCCCCGGGTGGCGCTTGCGCTTGGCGAGCGCCTCGGAAACAGTGCGGCCGCCGGTCCGGAGTTTCGCCCATGCTTGCCCTCGTCCTCGCCGCCACGCTGTTCACGGCGCCCGCGCCGCCAACTGACATGACGCGCAGCATCCTGACCGACGTCTGCCTGCCCTATGTGACCGGCGAGACCAGCGACACGGCGGCCCTGGAGTTTCTTGGTTTCGTCGAGACGCCCGCGCCCGAGGCCGACACCCGCACCTTCCAGAGCGAGGACCAGGACTATCTGCTGCGTCTGACGACCGAGGGCAGCGTCGCCGACGGCAACCTGAGCCGGGTTTGTGTGATCCAGGCGCGGCGCGGCGGTTTCGATGGAGCGAAGGCGGCCGTGCTGCCGGTCATGCGTCAGCAGGGCTTTACGCCGGAGACGGGTCTGCCGGCCGACCGTCCGATCTGGACCAAGGGCGCGGTGACGGTCTCGCTGCGGCAGAATCCCGGCGCCGCGGCCCTTGTCCGGGTGGCCTTCAGCAGCCTGGACGCCGAACACGACTAGGCGGCTTCCAGCTGGCCGCAGACGAAGGCCACTTCACCGGCGTTGAGCAGGGCCTCAAGCACAGGCTCCGCGTTTTCCGGCGCAACGATCAGGATGAAGCCGACGCCGCAGTTGAAGGTGCGGCGCAGCTCGTGATCCGAGATGCCGCCGACCTCGCCCAGCCACTGGAACACCTGAGGCACAGGCCAGGCGTCCCAGTCGAAGCGGGCCTGCAGGCCTTCGGCGATGCAGCGCGGCGGGTTCTCGATCAGGCCGCCGCCGGTGATATGCGCCGCGCCCTTGATCAGGCCCGCCTTCATCAGCGGGAGTACCGGCTTCACATAGATGCGGGTCGGCTCCATCAGGGCTTGGGCCAACGTGCGGTCGCGGGCGAACGGCGCGTCGTCGCCCCAGGCCAGGCCGGATTTCTCGACCACCTTGCGGATCAGCGAATAGCCGTTGGAGTGCGGCCCCGAGGAGGCGAGGCCGATGATGATGTCGCCGGCCGACTGCCGGTCGAGGTAGGGCAGGGCGTGGCCGCGCTCGACGGCGCCCAGCGAGAAGCCCGCCAGATCATAGTCGCCGCCCTGGTACATGCCGGGCATTTCCGCCGTCTCGCCGCCGACGAGGGCGCAGCCGGCCTGAC
This sequence comes from Pseudomonadota bacterium, assembly GCA_030856285.1. Taxonomy (GTDB): domain Bacteria; phylum Pseudomonadota; class Alphaproteobacteria; order Caulobacterales; family Caulobacteraceae; genus Brevundimonas. The sequence goes on along the minus strand of JALYPS010000087.1, from coordinate 1,694 downwards.
GGCAGCCCTCAGCGATTCCAGCCACGACGCGCTTGGCGGCGTCGATCTCGAGCTTGCCGGTGGCGTAGTAGTCGAGGAACAGCAGCGGTTCGGCGCCCTGGGCGAGCAGGTCGTTGACGCACATGGCGACCAGATCGACCCCGACCCCGTCGTGCCGTCCCGTCTCGATGGCGATCTTCAGCTTGGTGCCGACGCCGTCGGTCGTGGCGACGATCAGCGGATCCTCGAACCCGGCCGCCTTGAGGTCGAACAGGGCTCCGAATCCCCCCAGCGAGGCCTCGGCGCCGGGCCGGCGGGTCGATTTCGCCAGCGGCTTGATGGCGTCCACAAGCATCTCGCCGGCGTCGATATCCACCCCCGCATCGGCGTAGGTCAGGCCGTTGCGCAAGCTGTCGGGGGTGTCGCTCATCGGTCACGGGCCTGAATCAGTGGGCGGATTTCTGCGGCGGGTCTTGCCACAACCACATCGCGCGGGGCTATAGCATCCGAATGACGCCGATCACCACCACCGAGGCGCTTCGCGAATTCTGCGGACGCTTGGCCGACCAGCCCTTTATCACCGTCGACACCGAGTTCATGCGGGAGACGACCTATTGGCCGCGCCTGTGCCTGATCCAGGCGGCGTCGGCCACGGACGCCGCCATCATCGACCCGATGGCCGAGGGGCTGGATCTCGAGCCCTTCCTCGACCTGCTGCGCGATCCGAAGATCATCAAGGTCTTCCACGCCGCGCGTCAGGACACGGAAATCTTCGTCAAACTGGGCGCCATGCCCAAGCCGATGTTCGACACCCAGGTGGCCGCCATGGCCGCTGGCTTCGGCGATCAGGTCTCCTATGAGGCTCTGGTGCGCCAGATGCTGCGGCAGGAGGTCGACAAGGGCAGCCGGTTCACCGACTGGGCCCGCCGTCCGCTGTCGGAGGCCCAGCTGGTCTACGCCCTGGGCGACGTGACCCATCTGGCGGCCCTGTATCCCAAGCTGCGCGACCGGCTGCAGAAGGAAGGCCGTCTCGACTGGGTCATGGCCGAGATGGAGGACCTGACTGATCCGGCCCTTTACGACACCGATCCGGAGAAGGCCTGGAAGCGGCTGAAGCCCAAGAAGTGGTCGGCCAAATACCTCGCCGCCTTCGTCGCCACCGCCGTGTGGCGCGAGCGCATGGCGCAGGAGCGCGACCAGCCGCGGGGTCGGATCCTCAAGGACGAAGCCATCGACGAGATCGCGGCCCAGGGTCCGACTGACCCGGACGCCTTCAACAGCCTGCGCTCCGTGCCCAAGGGATTCGGCGCCTCGCGCCTCGGCCTCGATCTGTCTGCCGAGTTGAAGCGGGTTCTGGCCGACCCCGAGGCTCACGCGCCCAAGCTTGATCGCCCGGCCCACAACCAGCCCGCCCCGCCGTCGGTGGTCGAGCTGCTGAAGGTTCTGCTCAAGGCCAAGAGCGACAACGCCGGGGTGGCGACCAAGCTGCTGGCCAATGTCGCCGATCTGGAGAAGATCGCACTGGACGACGAGGCCGACGTCGACGCGCTCAAGGGCTGGCGGCGTCAGCTGTTCGGCGAGGACGCGCTGAAGCTCAAGCGCGGCGAGATCGCCCTGGTGCTGAACGGCGCCCGGGTCGAGGTGGTCGAGATCGAATAGGCAGTAGGCAGTAGGAATTAGGCAGCAGGCGGCCGCGTGGATCGACTACTGCCTAC
>JALYPS010000080.1 GCA_030856285.1 Pseudomonadota bacterium | reverse complement strand
AAGCGCGGCGAAGTCGTGCTGGAGACACTGCCATCGTGACACCGATCGTCGATCCCGCCCTGACCGATCCCGAGACCGTGCTGGGCGCGCTCGACTTCGCCGGCGTGGCCGTGTTCGCCGCCACCGGCGCCTTGGCGGCGGCGCAGCAGCGGCACGACCTGGTCACCTTCGCCTTCTTCGGGGCCATCACCGGCGTCGGCGGCGGGACCCTGCGGGACCTGCTGATCGGGGCGCCGGTCTTCTGGGTGCAGGACTGGCGCTATATCGCCGTCTGCCTGCTCGCCTCGCTCGCGGTCTGGATGGTCGGAGCGAGGCCCTGGCGGTTCCGGGCCCTGCTGTGGCTTGATGCGATCGGTCTGGCCGCCTACGGCGTCATGGGCGCGGCCAAGGCTGAGGCTTTTGAGGTCGCGCCGCTGATCTGCATCGTCATGGGCGCCCTGACCGCCTGCTTCGGCGGCGTAGTGCGCGACCTGCTGGCGGGGCAGCCGTCGATCCTGCTGCGGCGAGAGATCACCGTCTCCGCCGCCCTGTTGGCCGCCACCGTCTTTGTCGGCGCGCGCGCCCTCGGCCTCGACGCCTGGCCCGCGGCCCTCATCGCCGCCCCCTGCGGCTTCGCCCTGCGCGCCGGCGCCCTGGTCTGGGGCTGGAGCCTGCCCGCCTTCCCGGGGACCCCCTCGCGGCACTGAGCGTTGCGGAACCGTCGCCGCGCGGTCATCGCCAAGCCGTCGAATCATCGCTAGGCTTTGTCCACAGCCAAGGAAGGAGACGTGTCTTCAGTCCGGTCGCGTTGATGATCCTCACCCGAATGGCGAGGGCCTGATGCAGGTCCAGAGCCGTCCCCTGTCCGGCTGGCCCGCGCTGGTGCTGAACGCCGACTTCCGGCCCCTCTCCTACTATCCGCTCTCGATCTGGCCGTGGGAGGAAGTGGTCAAGGCGGTCTATCAGGACCGCGTCGATGTCGTGTCGACCTACGACAAGGTGGTCCGCAGCCCTTCGATGGAAATGGTTCTGCCCAGCGTCATCGCGCTGAAGAACTATGTCGATCAGGATCGCCAGCCTGCCTTCACCCGCTTCAACGTCTTCCTCCGTGACGGCTTCGCCTGCCAGTATTGCAGCGCCACCGCGGAACTGACCTTCGACCATGTGATCCCCCGCTCGCGCGGCGGCCGCACCACCTGGGAAAACATCGTCGCCGCCTGCTCGCCCTGCAATCTGAAGAAGGGCGGCCGCACGCCGCAGCAGGCCGGCATGCCCATCCGCCGCGCGCCGCACCGCCCCAGCGCCTGGCAGCTGCAACAGTTCGGCCGCCGTTTCCCGCCGCACTATCTGCACCAGAGCTGGCTCGACTACCTCTACTGGGACATCGAACTGGAGCCGTAGGCGGGCTCCAGTGTGCGGAGGCCGACACAGGAACGGGCGTCGCGGCCCGTCGTTTCCAGCGGGGAGGTCGCCCGGCAATGAACAGCGCGGAGAAACATCGAATCCTGGCCGCCTATGAGCGCGCGGGCCTTGTCGCCGCGCTCGCGAGCCGGGGGTTCTATGTGATCGGAGAGGTCTGGCGCGACCGGGCCTGCGGCTGGCCGCCCCGCCCCGATGAGGCTGCAGAGCCCCAGCCGTTTTGGGATGAGGACCAACCGCGGCCGGCCGCGAGAGATCACGACCCCGAGGCCGAGGGCGCGGGCACGGTGACCTGAGAGCGGGTGGACGCTCGCGCCGGCGGAACGGCGTGGCGCCCTCGCCGTTGACGACAGGCCCGTCCTGCTTCAGTCGAGCCCTCATGAAAATCCGCGTCAGCGCCGAACTGGTCTATCGTTTCGATCCGCCGACGGACGCCATCTACAAGATTCAGGTCGCCCACTGGCCGGGCCAGACCATTCTTGAGGAAAGCCTGACGACAACCCCCACCATCGGCTTCGTGGAGAACGAGGACGAGGAGTTCGGCGCCCGCACCCTGCGCGCCCATCTGTCGGGCGAGGTGGCCCTGACCTACCGGGCGGTGGTCGACAACGGCGTGCTCAAGGGCCTGCCGCCGGTCACGGTCCAGCACGACTGGGGCGAGCTTCCGGCCGAGGTGCTGACGTATCTCTGGCCCAGCCGCTACTGCCCTTCAGACCAGTTCGGACGGTTCGCGGAGCGCACTTTCGGCGGCACGGTCGGAGGCGACCGGGTGCTGAAGATCCTCGACTGGATCAAGGCCGAGATCGACTATGAGCCGGGCGCCTCGGACAGCGAGACCACGGCGGCGCGCACCTTCATCGACCGCGCGGGCGTGTGCCGCGACTTCACCCATATGGGCATCACCCTGTGCCGCGCCTCGGGCATTCCGGCCCGCGCCGTCAGCGCCTTCGCCCACCAGCTCAACCCGCCGGACTTTCACGCCATCTTCGAGGTCTGGCTGTCGAACGGCTGGTGGCTGGTTGATCCGACGGGCCTGGCCCCGGTCGAGGGTCTGGTGCGCATCGCCTGCGGGCGCGACGCCGCCGACATCGCCTTCCTGACCACCCAGGGATCGTGCCGGCTGGTGCGCCAGTCGGTGACGGCGGAAGCGATCTAGTCGGGCGAACCCGCCGCCTTCCATTCTTCGAGGAAGACATCCCGGCGCAGGACCTTGTTCTGCGGATCGATCAGCACGTGCGAATCCGGACGCACGGCGAGGACGCCCCGGCCGCCGGTCATGGGCACGGTGGAGACGCTCTCGCCGTCGATCTCGACCTCCACCGGCATGGGGAAGGCGGCCCCGTCGCCGGTGACCCATTCCAGATTGAGCTGGTTGCCCTCTCGGGTCACGCGCAGATCGGGAAGGGCGGCCTGGTAGAGATAGCCGCGGAAGAACCAGGTCAGGTCCTGTTCCGACTCCTCGTTGACGATGGCGAGGAACTCATTGGTCGTGACGTAGCGCGGGGCGAAACCGCCGGGGCGGGGGTCGGGGGAGCCGTAGACCAGGCGCGTCACCGATCTGAAAAAGGCCTCGTCCCCGATCAACATTCGCAACGAATGGGCGATCAGCGAGCCCTTGTTGTACAGGTCCAGCCCCGGCCCAAGGTCGTCCTTGTAGACTTCGTCTTCGGAGCGCTCCGTCCCCGAGACCACCGCGAACCGGTTCTTCAGGTCGCGGCGCTGATCCTGCAACTCGGCCTGCATATAGCGTTCGCCGTGCAGCCAGCGCAGGTAGAGGGGCTGCATATAGCTGCCCAGCCCCTCGTGCAGCCACATGTCGTCGGCGTTGCGATTGGTCATCTGGTTGCCAAACCACTCGTGCGCCATCTCATGGTGCAGCAGCCAGTCATAGCCCTTGCCGTCCAGCTTGTAGGCGTTGCCGTAGGCGTTGATGGTCTGGTGCTCCATACCCAGGTGCGGGGTCTCGACCACCCCCATCTTCTCGTCGCCGAACGGGTAGGGGCCGACCGTGGACTCGTAGAAGTCCATCATCGGCGCGAACTGGGCGAACAGGGCCGCGACCTTGGCCGGGTCGTCGGAGCGCAGGTGCCAGTAGGAGATCGGGATCACATTGCCGAACCGGCTCTGATAGTCGCTGCGCACCTCGTCATACGGCCCGATGTTCAGGGCGATCGCATAGGTGTTCGGATTGGCCGCGCTCCAGTTCCAGGTGG
>JALYPS010000069.1 GCA_030856285.1 Pseudomonadota bacterium | reverse complement strand
GAGTGAGTGTCGGTCGGCTTGTGACCAATGATCTGCTCCGAGACGTCCTTCCGCACGTCCGCAGCCCGGAGGCGGGATGTGGCGGTATGGCGGGTGGAGTGGAAAACCAGATTGCCAGGCTCGTCGTGCTCGCTGTCGATGATCCTGGCGATTACGGTGGAGAAAAACTTGGACGGGGTGTCGCTGTAGTAACCGTTTGCGTCCAGCCTGAGTTCAGGAAAGAGGCGATCGCTCCCGTTAGCCTTCATCCGTTCGACATGCTCGGGAAGGCCAAGCTCCAGTAGCTGGTGGTGCAACGGCACCTTTCTACGCGAAGCTGGTGCCTTGACGCTCTGCCCCTCCATCTCGTCGCGGACATGGAAATAGAGGATGCAGCCGTCGATTTTGATGTCCGCGACGGCAAGACCGCAAGCCTCGTTGAGGCGCAGGCCGGAGAACAGGCAGATCAGCGGGAGCCAGAACCGATAGTCCGAAATCCGGACCGGCCCGGGTTTGTAGAGGGGCATGTGTTTCGGCCCCTTCGCGCCAACGAACATTGGCAAGGCGAACAGGCGCTTCAGCTCAGTCAGGGAAAAGTCGCGACGCTCATCGTCGGGGTCTTGGCGGCGCGGCTTCCGCGATGCGATGCCAGTGAAGGGGTTGTCGAGGCCGGAGCCGGCCTGGTGCTGCCAGTTGTAGATCTGGCGCAGCGGCGCGAGATATTTCGTGTTGATCGTCTCCGCAGCCAATACCTCGTCGTCGTTGAGTTCGACGGATCGAGCGCGGCGTTCGGCAAAGGTGGTCAGATCGCGATACTGGGGCCGCTTAAATGCGTTCGTGGGGTATCGTCCGAGTGCGGCGTTATATTCGCCGGCATCCTCCTGGTTCACATCCCCGAGTTCGGGGTCGTGTCCACGCCAGTCAATGAAGGTCGAGACCGCCTTCTCATAATCCTGAACGCGCTTGGGCTTGAAGTTCTCCTTGCGGCTGATCTCCGGAATGGCTTCTCGCGCGGCCTCGCTGAACTTCAACGAAGCCCGTCGCGTCTTCGTCTTTGAGGGCGTCAGGGCCGCAGTGGTCGGCGGGGGTATTAGACCAGTGACCAGTGCCTCTGCCGGGTCAGCGTCGAGGCGAGGGCGCCAACTCGCTGCATCCCTGGCGGTGATCGCTCCCAGAGCGTCGCGGTGCGCTCGAAGCATGCTGCCGGTGGACTGTTCAAACACATCGCTGAACGGATCGACATGGAGGCCCGCCCGCTGGAAGACGTCTTTGACATGACGCGCGGCCACAGCGGGATTTTCTTCCCGATGACGACGGTCGGCCCCGACAAAAACCTTGCTTTGGGCGGCTTGTCGAAGATCTTGGTCGGTCACCTGCGAGCGATAGTATTGATCGCTCCCGAGCTGTTTCGCCTGCGCCTCAAGGCTCATCACCCCGAACGCTTGCGCCTCCTCGTCGTCGAGATAGCGGACGATGAGGTCCTCGTATCCCTCTGGCCGGCGCTTCAAGATGACCCCAGCATGGATCATCGAGAGCGGCATCGCCCGGATGTAGGCGTCTTCGTCCAACTCCGCCCGGAGCCACTGGTCAATCAACGCCTTGACGGTCGCTGGGTCGGGTAAGCTACTGGACATCACGAGGTCCAAGACCTGCCAGAGCCGCTCGGTCAAGTGCGCAGCAGAAACGGCCCGCCGCCGCGCTGTGGATCGATCTTGCGTCCTGAGCGACCGCCAGACCTCAAGTCGCTCGAGGACCGGCCTGAAACGACCGGGAACTCGCGTCCGGAAATAGTAGGAAGCGCCACGTCGAACGACGTTCGTGACCAGCGACATTAGAACCTGCGTAACAGCTGTGCGTAACAAAGCTGCTCGACGCGACCTAAGTCGTTGTCTGGTAAAGCCTGGTGGAGCCGAGGGGAGTCGAACCCCTGACCTCGTCATTGCGAACGACGCGCTCTACCAACTGAGCTACGGCCCCGTTTCCGGGTGCAGGCGAGGGCGCGACATACGAGGGCCGGGGCCGGAGTGTCAACGCCCATGGCGTCAGCCCACACTGCGACGCCGGAATCGTTGGACGCGGGACGCGGTCACGCTAGAAGCGGGGCTGACTAGGTTTCGGGAGCATCGGAAAGCATGGCGGCGATCATAGGTTTCATCTTCTTCGTCATAGACGCCCTGCTGGGCCTGTTGGTGCTGGCCATTATCGTCAGTGCGATTCTGAGCTGGCTGTTCGCCTTTGATGTCATCAACCATCGCAACCGGTTCGTGAACCAGCTCGCGGAATTCCTCGACAGGGTCACGGGTCCGGTGCTGCAGCCGTTCCGCAAGATCATTCCACCCTTGGGCGGCATGGACATCACGCCGATCATCGTCCTGATCCTCATCCACGGCGTGCGGATCTACCTCCTGCCTGCCTCGCAAGCTGCGCTTCTGACACTCTTCGGCGCTTACTGACCGACCTTCCGTCATCGGGCCTTGCACCGTCCGGCAGGGGTCCTAAGGTGCCGCTCCGACCGGGCCTCGCGCCTGCCAGCTATCCGGAATTCATGACCACGATCCGATCCGTCGCCATCGTCGGCGCAGGCCAGATGGGCGCAGGCATCGCCCAGGCCGTGGCCGCGGGCGGCTATCAGGTGCTGCTGTACGACTCCGCCGCCGACCGCATGCCCCAGGCGCAGGCCGCCATCGCCGCCAGCCTTGCCCGCCAGGTCGAGCGCGGCCTGACCGATCAGGCCTCGGCCGACGCCGCCCTGTCGCGGATTACGTCCGCGTCCTCGCTGGCCGCCGCGGCCCGGGCCGACCTGGTGATCGAGGCGGCGGTCGAGGACGAGGCGGTCAAGAAGGCCATCCTGACCGAACTGGTCCCGCATCTGGGTCCCGACACCCTGCTGGCGTCCAACACCTCCTCGATCTCGATCACCCGACTGGCCTCGGTAACGGACCGGCCCGACCGGTTCATCGGCCTGCATTTCATGAAGCCGGCGCCGGTGATGAAACTGGTCGAGATCGTGCGCGGCATCGCCACCTCGGCCGACACCTATGACACGGCGGTCGCCTTTGCGGAGTCGCTGGGCAAGACCACGACCAACGCCGAGGACTTCCCCGCCTTCATCGTCAACCGCATTCTGGTGCCGATGATCAATGAGGCCATCTACACCCTGTACGAAGGCGTCGGGAACGTCGCCTCGATCGACAAGGCGCTGAAGCTGGGCGCCAACCATCCGATGGGTCCGCTGGAACTGGCGGACTTCATGGGGCTGGACGTGGTTCTGGCGATCATGAACGTGCTCCATGAAGGACTCGCTGACAGCAAATACCGGCCGTGTCCGCTGCTGGTGAAATATGTCGAGGCCGGCTGGCTGGGCCGCAAGTCCGGGCGCGGCTTCTATGACTATTCCGGCGAGACGCCGGCGCCGACGCGGTGAGTCCGGCGCAATGATCCCGATCCCCGAAAAAGCCGAGGACTTTCCCGGGCAGGAACGGGTGGCCTGGCGCCGCGAGCCGCACCGCCTTGTGCTCGCGGCGATAGCCGGGGCCCTGTGGCCGCCGATCCCGATCACCCTGCTGATCTGGCCGCCGCACAACTGGGGACTCTCGCTGGAGATCGACCCGCGGCTGGTGGCTCTGGTCATCGGGCTGATCGCCGTGCCGGCGGGCCTCTGGCTGCTGAAACGCGAGCGGGAGCGGACCGGGCGGCCGTCGACGCGGCTGGGCGTGGTCTGGCGGTTCATGTTCTACGGCGGACTGCTGGCCGCCGGGCTTCAGGGGCTGTTCGCCCTCATCCTTTGCATCTTCGGCTGGTTCGAAGCGGGCGGCATAGCCCAGGCAGCGGGCGCCACCGAGACCACCCTGCTGATCTACGGCGTCGGCCTGCTGCCCGTGGCCGTCATGGTCGGGGTCAGCTATGCCCTGTGGGCGGGCCTGTGCGCCGCCTTCATCGCCTTCATGCCCCAGCCCGAGGTCCGGGACCGGCTGGGCCTGATGAGCGACTCCGACGAGGCCTGAGCCAGAGGCCGCCGCCCGTTACGCAGAATTCAGTTTCAAGACCGCGCCGGTTCGGCCAAGCTTCCCCTCGCCAAGATGGGGGGAAATGTCATGGCCGCTGCCGATCCAATTCACGCCGAGGGGCCCGCGCCGCTCGCGAAACTGGCGCCTGTCGCCACCTCAGACCGACTGTTCAGCCTGGATATGGTCCGCGGCCTGGCCGTGCTGGGCATTCTGGCGGTCAACGCCATGACCTTCGCCTGGCCGTGGGCGGTCTCGTCCAATCCCGGCATCCAGCCCGGCTTTGACGCCGAGGCGGCGCAGGGCTGGCAGATCATGCACGTCTTCTTCCAGGACAAGATGCGCACCCTGTTCTCCATGCTGTTCGGCGCCTCGATCTTCCTGATCGGCGGCGAGCGGTCGGACAAGGCGCGCGGCAAGCTGTTGCGCAGCCGGCTGTTCTGGCTGGCGATCTTCGGCGCGATCCACGGGCTGGCCTTCTGGTTCGGCGACATCCTGCTGCTCTACGCCTGGACCGGCCTGTTCGTGATGCTGGTGCGATCGTGGAGCGCGCGCACCCTGCTGATCACCGGGGTCAGCCTGAACCTGATCTGTTCGGCCCTCTATGTGGGCATGATGTCGATGCTGGCCTTCGCCCCGCCGGAGGCCATGACCTCGGCCATGGAGGGGTCGGGTTGGACCAATGACCCGGCCAAGCTGGCGGAGTCGATCCAGCCGTTCCTGGGCGACGCCGTGTCGGTGACCCTGCATCTGATGTCGATGTGGCCGACGGTCGTGCCGATGATGCTGATCTTCTTCCTGCCGGCGACGATCGCGCTGATGCTGATCGGCATGGGGCTGTACAAGTCCGGTTTCCTGGCCGGCCGTTCGCCGGCCTGGGTCTATGGCCTGTTCATCGCCGCCGGGGCCGGATCGCTGTGGATGGTCTGGCAGGAGACGTCGGCGGTGGTCGCCGCGGGCTTCCCGTTCGTCGAGACGATGACCAAGCCGTACAACAGCTTCCTCGCCCCCTTCATCTCCCTGGGCTACGCCAGCCTGCTGATCCTTCTGGCGCGGTTCGGGCTGAAGCTGATCCTGACGCCGCTGGCCTGCGCCGGGCGGATGGCCTTCACCAACTACCTCAGCCAGACCTTGATCATGACGACCATCTTCTACGGTGGGCGGGGGCTGGGATGGTACGGCCAGATCGGCTGGCCCGAGATGTGGATGGTCATCGGCGGCGTCTGGGCGGCCCAGTTGATCTGGTCGCCGCTGTGGCTGTCAGTCTTCCAGATGGGTCCGCTGGAGTGGGGCTGGCGCTGCCTGACCTACAAGCGGATGGTGCCGCTGAGGAAGGCCTAGGGACAAGGGGCGAGGTTCGAGAGGGCTTCCGACGAATCCCTTCCCTCGCCCCTCGCCACTCGCCCCTGACCCCTCTAAAAGCCCGGCATGACCGCAGACGCCGCCGCTCCCACCCGCCCCGAAGCCCGTAATCCGCGAGGGTTCGCCGACCGTCGGGGTCGCGACCTGATCGCCGAGCGCCGTCTCGTCCAGCGCGTGTCGGAGGTCTATGAGCGCTGGGGTTTCGAGCCGCTGGAGACGGGGGCGTTCGAATACGCCGACGCCCTGGGCAAGTTCCTGCCGGACGCCGACCGTCCGAACGAAGGCGTCTTTGCGCTTCAGGACGACGACGAACAGTGGATGGCGCTGCGCTACGACCTGACCGCGCCGCTGGCCCGGTTCGCGGCGCAAGGGTGGGAGACCCTGCCCAAACCGTTCCGCCGCTACGCCTTCGGCCCGGTGTGGCGCAATGAGAAGCCCGGCCCCGGGCGGTTCCGCGAATTCGTTCAGTGCGACGCCGACACGGTCGGCTCTGACCGGCCGGAGGCCGACGCCGAGATCATCGCCATGGCCTGCGAGGGGCTGCGCGCGGCCGGTCTGGACGCGGAACAGGCAGTCGTCCGGGTGTCGAACCGCAAGCTGTTCGACGGCCTGTTCCAGGCGGGCGGGATCGAGGATGCCGGCCAGAAACTGACCGCCCTGCGGGCCATCGACAAATTCGACCGACTGGGCTGGGAGGGCGTCGCCGCCCTGCTGGGCGAGGGTCGTCTGGATGAGTCGGGGGACTACACCAAGGGCGCGCGTCTGCCGTCCGGCGTGATCGCGACGATCGAGGGGTTTCTGTCATCCGTGACGAGCGATGGCCTGACCCGGGCCGGAACGCTGGACGCCGTCGCTCGGGTCGGGGGGCTGGGCGAGATCGGGGAGGCGGCCCTGACCGAACTGGCCGCCATCGACGCCGCCCTGAACGCCATGAAGGTGAGCCAGGCCGCCGTCCGCTTCGATCCGACCATCGTGCGCGGGCTGGAGTATTACACCGGGGCCGTTTTCGAGGCCGAGCTGCTGCTGGACACCGTCGACGACAAGGGCCGGGCCGTGCGCTTCGGCTCGATCGGCGGGGGCGGGCGCTATGACGATCTGGTGGCGCGGTTCACCGGCGAGCGGCTGCCGGCGACGGGCTTCTCGTTCGGGGTCTCCCGCCTGGCCTCGGCCCTGCGCGCCGCCGGACGGAGCGACGAAGACGCCGTGCGCGGGCCGGTGGTCGTCATCGTCTTCTCCGACGCCGACATGCAGCACTATCTCGACGCCGTGTCCGAGCTACGCACCGCCGGGATCGCCGCCGAACTCTATCTGGGCCGGGCGGGCATGAAGGCGCAGATGAAATACGCCGACCGCCGCGGCGCGCCGGCCGCCGTCATCCTCGGCGGCGACGAGATCGCGGCCGGGCAGGTCACGGTGAAGGATCTCGACGCCGGCCGCGCCCTTGCCGCCGGCGTCAGCGACAACGAGGCCTGGAAATCCGAACGGCCGGGCCAGCAAATCGTGCCTCGTACGGAGCTTGTCGCCACGGTCGCCCGCATCGTGAGTCAGGCGCGCACGGCTTCGTGAGTTATCATTGATAAGTCCTGAAAAATCGGAGTTTCGCCCGCCGGTTCATTGACTTGAGACGGTAAATGTCGTCATTCTGACGCACTCGGGAAGCGCAGCGTTTCGGCGCAGCAGCGGCCCGGAGGCGTTTCGGGGAGGAAACGTCCGCTCGTCAAAGAGCGAAAGAAAGCCCGCCGCGATGTATCCCCCGCGGCGGGCTTTTTTGCGCCTGAAGTTTGGGCGGAAACGGCCGCCACGTGAGCCTCTCCCTCCCCTTCATGGGGAGGGACGATCGCGCAGCGATCCGGGTGGGGAAGTATAGCCTGAGACGCCAATGGCGGCAGGTTCGAGATTCCCCACCCGGGCTCGGCTAAGCCTCGCCGTCCCTCCCCACTTCGGGGGAGGGAGAGGC
>JALYPS010000011.1 GCA_030856285.1 Pseudomonadota bacterium | reverse complement strand
GGTGCAGGAAGCTGCGCGCCTCGAACACCAGCTGCACCTCGTCGCCGGCGCGGAAGACGCGGGCCACGTCGAGGGTCTTTTCCGGCGATTTCGACTGGCAATTCACATCGCGGAAGGTGGTGAAGTCGTGCAGGCCGACGAGGGCCTGCGCCGCCGAATGCATGGCCTCGGCGTCCAACGGCTTGCGCATGTGCCAGACCCGGCCGTGGTCGAGCGCCGGCGGTCCGGGGCGGTTGAGAATGCGGTACAGATAGCGCCGCCCGGTGGCCGAGAAGCGGGCGTGCCAGTCGTCATCGACGCCAATGCAGTCCAGCACGGCGATCCGCTCGCCGACCAGATGGGCGTTGAGGGCGTTCATCACCGTTCGCGCCGGCCAGTCCTTTTCGAGATCGAGGCTGATGACCTGACCGGTGGCGTGGACGCCAGTGTCGGTCCGTCCGGCGGCCGCGAGGCGCACCGACTCGCCGCTGAAGGCGGTGATCGCTGTCTCGACCGCGCCCTGCACGGTCGGCTGTTCGGGTTGGGCCTGAAAGCCGTTGTAGCCCGAGCCGTCGTATTCCAGCGTGAGCCGATATCTAGGCATGTGCGCCTCCCTATCGCTCGCCCCGCGGGGGCTCGCTGCTTGAGGGAGAGAGCACCGTACCGGGCGGCAGCGGGAAGCCACGCAGCATTTCCTCAGGCGACTGGGCCGACTTGCCCGCGCGCTGAACCCGCAGCAGTTCGACCGCACCCTCGCCGCAGGCGATGCGCAAGGCCCCATCCAGCACCTGTCCAGCCGCGCCCGATCCGTCCGCCGAGACCCGCGACATCAGCACCTTGATCCTCACCGGGCCGTCGTCCCCGGTAACCTCGAACCAGGCGCCGGGGAAGGGCGACAGGCCGCGGATGTGGGCGTCGACACCGGCGGCGGGGCGGGACCAGTCGATCCGTGCCTCGGCCGGGGTGATCTTCCTCGCATAGGTCGGCTCGCCCGACTGCGGGGCGCCCTCGACCACGCCGCGCTCGATGGCGGCGAGGGCGCGGGGCCAAAGGCTGGCGCCCGTGTGGGACATGCGTTCGCCCAGCGTGGCGGCGGTATCGTCCGCGCGGATGTCGAGGATTTCGGATAGCAGGATCGGACCTTCGTCGAGACCTTCGGACATGCGCATGATCTGGACGCCGGTCTGGCGGTCGCCGGCCATGATGGCGCGCTGGATCGGGGCGGCGCCCCGCCACCGGGGCAGCAGCGAGCCATGCAGGTTGAAACAGCCGAGGCGGGGAGCGTCGAGGACCTCGGTCTTGAGGATCTGGCCGTAGGCGACGACGCAGGCCGCGTCGACTTCGAGGCTGCGGAAGGTCTCGATAGCCTCGGCCGACTTCATCGAGGCGGGGGTGAAGACTGGCAGGCCCATGGTCTCGGCGAAGGCGTGGACCGGCGAGGGGGTCAGCTTCTGGCCGCGACCGCGGGGCTTCGGCGGCTGGGAATACACAGCTGTGATCTCATGGCCCGAGGCGATCAGCTCGGCCAGCGAGGGCACGGCGAAGTCGGGAGTTCCCATGAAGGCGAGGCGCATCCCGGCGCTTTGCCCTATGCGCGATGCGGGGACAAGGCGAGGGGCCGATCAGGGGTGGTGCGGTCCACCGGTTCCGAAGAGGGTGCCATGTCCGCGTCCGACCCGAGGCTGACATTGTCCCCTTGCCCTGCTCGCTCGCCATTTCCGATTCCTGAGACGCCGGGGTAGCGTGCCATTGGCGGTCGTTCGCCGGCGCGTCCGAATTCGATTTCTTCGCCGCGTCACCTACATTTCACACGCCCTGGGGAGGGACCATGTCTCGCGTTGTCGTTATTGGACTGACCGTTTTGATCCTCGCGGCTTGCGGGCCTGCGGATCAAGCATCGGCGCCCGAAGCTGCCGCGCCAGCGGCGGCGGGAGTGGCGGCAGCGCCCGCCGCTACGGCCGCTGGGGGAGCCTGGACGAGGGTCAGGATCACCGGTCTGACCTGTGGCGACAACTGCTATCTCCAGATCGAACCGGTTGAAGGTGGGGAGGCGGATGAAGTGATGTGCTCCGCCGACCTCTGCGCGCCCTGGTTTGAGAGTCAGGCTCTTGCAGACGAGGTCTCCGACAAGACCTGGGAGGTGCAGATGGGTAACGTCGAACAGCTTGATAACGAGGGCACTGTCATGGACGACAACTTCCCCGCCGTTGTCGCGATTCGCGAAGCGACCTGAGCAAGGTCCTGGTTCGACGGCGCCGCTCGCTCTTGACGCCCTGACCCTCGCACACAGCCCAGTCACATGCCTTTGGGGGCGCCGTATGTTTCGCACTGTCGTTGTTGGATTGACCGCCCTGTTCCTCACTTGCTGCGGGCCTGCCGATCGTGCCCCCACCGCAGAAGGCGCCGCGCCGGAGCCAGTCCCGGCGCCGGCTGCGCCGGCGAGCGCTCCGAAGTCCTCCGCGCCGATGTCCTGGGAGGCTACGGAGGAGCGCTATCGGCAGGTTGAGGTCGAGCCCTCCGACCCCCTGGAGGCTCTGGAGTATCGCGGCGTCCGTTGTCAGCACTATTCCGGCGAGTTCGGCGGCGATGGTTCCGAACGGGACCAATGGCTAAACGCGCAAATGGACAGGCTTCGATGCGGGGAGGCTCTCGTGGCCGAGGCGCGCGCCATGCGGGCCTCCCGTTCCGGAGAGTCGGATGTCGTCTCGCGGCTAAACGCAGTCATCGCAGTTTACGAGCCATAGGGGGCCGCTTCCCACCCTGGGTGATGGTCGGTTCCCGACCCAAAGCGGACATTCGCCGCGCCTGCCGGGGAAGTGTGTGCTTGACTGGTTCGGAGGCGCGCCCCTTTTGCGCCGATCTCCAATCTTCAGGCTTCATCCGGAACTCGCTGGCGTCACGTAGTCGACGTCGCACCGGTTCGCCCCGTCCCGGCGGCGGCCCACATCTGTTTTGCCGCAGTGGTCGTAATGTGAACTGTGGTGCACATTGCCCGGACCCCGGTCGCGAGGGTCGGTGGAACAGGGGACGCAGGCCATGACTGACGATCACAAAAAGATCCCCGCGCCGGCGATCGACCTCTACACGCGCTTCATCCATGGCGAGATCGGGCGCCGCGCCTTCATTCGGGGCGTCGGGCGCTATGCCGTGGGAGGGCTGACGGCGACCGCGATCGTCGAGGCCCTGATGCCGAACTATGCCCTTGGCCAGCAGGTGCAGAAGGACGACGATCGGATACGCGCATCGCGGGTCACGATACCGTCGCCGGACGGCCACGGTACGATCGGGGGATATCTGGTCCGCCCGTTCAGCGCGGACTCGCGCAGTGCGACGCCGGCCCGGCTGCCGGGCGTCATCGTCATCCACGAGAACCGGGGTCTCAACCCCCACACCGAGGATGTGGCGCGGCGCTTCGCCCTGGCGAACTTCATGGCCTTCGCCCCGGACACCCTGACCTCGGTCGGTGGTTATCCCGGCGACGACTACCGGGGCGGTCAGCTGTTCGCCTCGCTCGACCGCGCGAAAATGACCCAGGATCTGGTCGCCGCCGCCCGCTGGCTGAAGGCGCGTCCGGACTGCAACGGCAGGATCGCGGCGACCGGCTTCTGTTACGGCGGGGCGCAGGCCAATGCCCTGGCCGGTATTCTGGGTCCAGATCTGGCCGCGGCCGCCCCCTTCTACGGCGGCGCTACTCCGGTCGCTGATGTGCCGAACATCCGCGCCGCCATCCTGATCCACCACGGCGCGCTTGATACCCGGCTGGTCGCCGACTATCCGGCGCAGGAGGCCGAACTGATCCGCCACAACGTGCGCCACGAAGGGCGCCTGTGGCCCGACTCCGTGCACGGATTCTTCAACGACGCCACGCCGGAACGCTACAATCCGACCACGGCGGCCCAGGCCTGGGCGCGGACCCTTGAATGGTTCAACGAGCACACCCGTGCGGCGGCGACCCCCGCCTGATCGGGGCTTCCGACAGAGGCCACAGGCGGAGGCTGGTGTTGTCGCAGGATTGGGGTGATGTTCGAGGCGGACCAGTCGAGCCATTCACCGGAGCCCTGATGAAATCCACCTCCATGATCGCCCTCGTGGTCGCCGGAGCCGCGGCGTTGACGGCATGTTCGCTGGTCCCGGAAGCGGTGGCCCAGTCCACCAGCCGCACCCTGATGATCCCCCTGACCGGCGCGGCCGAGGGACCCGGGCTCGGAGACCCGGATGGCAGCGGGATGGCGGAGCTGATGATCGATCCGGTTCGGGGGCGGTTCTGCTACGTCCTGACGGTTGAGGGGATTGCTCCGGCGCAACTGGCCCACATCCACAGATCGCCCGCGGGCGAGGCCGGCGGACCGATCGTCGTTCAGCTCGAAGCCCCGACGGATGGCGAAAGCGAAGACTGTATGGCGATAGCCCCGGAGATCGCCCGGTCCCTCCTGGAGAATCCGGCCGCCTACTATGTCAACGTCCACAATCCGGAGCACCCCGGCGGCGCCGTGCGCGGGCAGCTGGATAGCGGCTGACGGAGTCAGCCCGCCGGGTTCGTCACCAGCCCGAGCCGGGCCCGAAGGTGATCTCAACCCGATTGTTGTCCGGCTCCCGGACGCCGTCCGCGGTTTCCACGGCATTGCGGGTCTCGCCGAAGGCCTGGGTCGTCATGACGCCCTCGGGAACGCCGAGGGTCGTCAGATACTCCCTGACGGCCTGGGCCCTGCGCTGGGAAAGCCCGATGTTGTTCGCGTCCCCGCCGGACCGGTCCGTATGGCCGCTGAGCACGACCTGCATGGCGCCGGCCGCGCGATAGTCTTGCGCCACCTGCCTGAGAACGGACCTCGCCTGGGCCGAAAGCCCATCCTGTCCGTGCT
>JALYPS010000488.1 GCA_030856285.1 Pseudomonadota bacterium | reverse complement strand
CGCCGGCGTCGATCAGGGCGGCGATGTCGTCGGCCGAGCGCACCCCGCCGCCGGACTGGATGCGGATGTCGATGGCGCGCGCGAGGTCGCCGATCAGGGCGTGCTGGACCGCGCGCCCGGCCTCGGCGCCGTCGAGATCGACGATGTGGGCCCAGGTCGCGCCGGCGGCGGCGAAGGCGGCGAGGCGGGCAGCGGGGTCGTCGTCGTAGCGGGTGACCTGATCAAACCGGCCGTGCATCAGCCGGACGCAAGCGCCGGCTCTCAGGTCGATGGCGGGGTAGACGATCACGCGGTGAGCTCCAGGAAGTTGTGCAGGATGCGGGCGCCGGTCGCGGCCGATCGCTCGGGGTGGAACTGGCAGCCCCAGCGGTTGCCGCTGCGGACGACGGCCGGGACAGGGCCGCCGTAGTCGACGCGGGCGACGGTCGCGGTCCCTTCGGGGCAGACGAAGCCATGGACGAAATAGGCGTATGCCCCGTCCTTGACGCCCTCCAGCAAGGGGTCGGGACGGACGGCGGTCAGCCGCGACCAGCCCATGTGGGGAACGGTGAGTGCGGGGCCGGGCTCGAGGCGCCGGACGGCGCCGGGAATCAGGCCCAGCAGGGGAACGGGTTCGCCCTCCTCGCTGGTCTCGAACAGCAGCTGCTGGCCGAGGCAGACGCCAAGCAGGGGGCGGGGGAAGGCCTGTATCGGCTTGATCAGGGAGAGGTCACGGAGCCGGGACATGGCATAGCCGGCGGCTCCGACCCCGGGCAGGATCAGCCGTTCGGCCTCGGCGACCGCGACAGGATCGTCGGTCAGTCGAACGGTCGCGCCGAGCCGTTCCAGCGCGAACTGGACCGAGGCGGTGTTGCCGGCGCCATAGGCAAGGACAGTGACCTCGCTCACAGCACCCCCTTGGTGCTCGGCACGGCGTCGCCCTCGATGCGGATGGCCTGACGCAGGGCGCGACCGAAGGCCTTGTAGACGGCCTCGGTCTTGTGGTGGTCGTCGTCACCGGTGACCGAGACGTGGATGGCCGCACCCAGGTGTTCGGCCAGAGAGCGGAAGACGTGGGCCGTCAGGTCGGTGCGGTAGTCGCCGATGAAGGGCGTCGCGAACGTCCCCTCAAACACCGGGAAGGGTCGACCGGACAGGTCGATCGAGACCGAGGCGTTCGCCTCGTCCATGGGCAGGACGAAGCCGTAGCGGGCGATGCCGCGCCGCTCGCCGAGCGCCTGCTTCAGGGCCTGGCCAAGGGCGATGGCCGAGTCCTCGATGGTGTGGTGCGGGTCGGTGTGCAGGTCGCCCTCGCAGGCCAGCCGCAGGGAGAAGCCGCCGTGGGCCGCGACCTGCTCGAGCATGTGATCGAAGAAGCCGACGCCCGTGGCGATGGCGACGGGTCCCGTGGCGTCGAGGTCGACGGCGCAGACGATGCGGGTCTCCTTCGTGTCGCGGACGGACTCTCCGGTGCGGTGGATGCGGCCTGACGCGAGGCCAAGTCCAAAGGCGGCGAGCAGTCGGTCATTCACCTCGGCCTTCGCCGAGACGGGCAGACGCAAGCGGTCGTCGGCGCGGTCGGCGGCGAGGCCAAAGCGGGCGAGGGCGGCGAGGACCGCGTCGGGGTCGGAGGGCCGGGCCATGATCACCGGGCCGAAACAGGGCTCAATCGCCATGTCTCGGGACAGGGACATGATCAGCCGGTCCCGCTCCGTGCGGACGAGGGCGATCCGGGCTGTGGTCTCCATCATTCGGGACGGATCAAGCGCTTGAAGGGCGAGGCGGACCGAGACCTCGGGCAGGGCGTATGGCTCGAGCGCCGTGGCGAGGCGGGCGAGCGCAGCCGGCTGGGCCAGGGCGGCCCCGACGCGGGCGCCGGCAAGGCCGTAGGCGAGCGACAGGCTGCGCAGGACGACCAGATTGGCGTGGTCGCCGATGACGCTGGCGGCGGAGGTCGCGTCGGCGAACTCGGCGAGGCCTTCGTCGATCACCAGCAGGGCAGGGGCGACCCTTTCAGCCATCTCGGCCACCGCCTCGGGAGAACCGAGGGCGCGGAGGATGACGGCGCCGGTCGGGGCGTCTGCGGCGGGCGAGGCGTAGAGAGCGGCGAGCGCGCGGTACGGCTCGGCGTCGGGAAACTCGACGCTCTGGCCGTCGCGGGCGGCGAGGCGGTAAACCAGCTCCAGTCCGTGGGTCAGGCCGCGCACCGGCAGGACGCTGTCAGCCGGGACGCCATAGAGCTGGGCCATGCGGGCGGCGAGGGCGCGCGGTTCGGCCGGATAGTGGTCGAGGCCGTCGCCGCCGGAGACCAGCGGGGCGAAGGGGGCGGGGAGGTTTTTCATCCACCGGTCCTCAGATCCGCGGCCCGGGCGTGGGCCTCGAGACCTTCCAGCCGGGCGAGGCGTGCGGCGATGGGGGCGAGGGCCGCGGCGCCGGTCCTGGTCACGGTCTGGACCGACATGGAGGTCATGAAGCTGGCGGTCGTGACGCCGCCCATGGTGCGGGCGGCGCCGTCCGTGGGCAGGACGTGGCTTGGGCCGGCGGCGTAGTCGCCCAGGGTTTCGGCGGCGAAGGCCCCGACGAAAACGGCGCCGGCGGCGGATATGCGGCTGACCAGCTGCCCGGCGTCCACAGTCTGCAAGGCGAGGTGTTCGGGGGCGTAGAGGTTGGCGACCTCGCAGGCCACCGCGATGTCGCGGACGCGCACTGCACGGCCCTCGGCGAGGGAGGCGCGGGCGATATCGGCGCGGGGCAGGGTCCGCAGCTGCCGGTCCACCTCGGCCAGGATGGCGTCGATATTGGCGCGGCTCTCGGAGACGAGGATGACCTGGGCGTCGGCGTCGTGTTCGGCCTGGCTGAGCAGGTCGGCGGCGGCGATTTCCGGGTCGGCGTCGCGGTCGGCGATGACCAGCAGTTCGGACGGGCCGGCGGGCATGTCGACGGCGGGACCGCCGGGCAGGGCGGATGCCTGCTTCTTGGCCTCGGCGACCCAGGCGTTTCCGGGTCCGAACAGCTTGTCGCAGGGCTCGATGACGCCGTCGTCCAGATCGGCCCCGAAGGTGAGGGCGGCGATGGCCTGTGCTCCGCCGATCAGCCAGAGTTCATCGAGTCCGGCTTCGGCGGCGGCGTAGATCATGGCCGGGTGCGGCTCGCCCGAGGATGAGGGCGGTGTGACGGCGACGCGGCGGCCGACCCCGGCGACGGCGGCGGGAATGGCCTGCATCAGCAGGGAGGAAAACAAGGGCGCCGACCCACCGGGAACGTAGAGACCGGCCGAGCGCAGGGGCCGCCAGACGAGGCGCGAGCGGACGCCGGGGACGATCTCGACGTCGGCGGTGTCTTCGGGCCGGGTGGCCTCGTGGAAGATGCGGATGTTCTCGGCGGCCATGCGGATGGACCGCGTGTCGGCCGGGCGCAGGGCGTCACGGGCGGCGGCGACGCGGTCGGGCGTCAGGACGAGGCGGCGCGGCGCGGCGCCGTCCAGCTT
>JALYPS010000457.1 GCA_030856285.1 Pseudomonadota bacterium | reverse complement strand
GCTGTGTGCTGGCCGGATCCCCGGGCGTCTCCCTGCGCCGCGCCGCCCTGCGCCGCCTGCCGGGCGCACTTGAGCGCACGGTCGGCGCCGAAGGCGGCCACGCCTCGCGCAGCCCAGAGGCGGGGCTGGAGCTGCTGCTCGACCTGCTGACTCTCGACGACGCCCTGTCGCAGCTGTCCGAGGCGGGCCCGGAGGCGATCCGCGCCACCATACAAAGACTGACCGCCTCGCTGCGCCTTCTAACCCTGCCCGACGGGCGGCTGGTCACCATGCAGGGCGGCGGACCGTCGACCCCGGCCCGGATCGCCGCCGCCCGCGCCCATGATGAGACGCCCGCCGCCGACCTGCATAGCCGGATCGTGTCCGGCATCGCCCGCATCCGCAGTCCGCTGCTGACCATCGCCGCGGATGTTTCCGGGCCAGCGCGCGGGGTGTGGTCCGGCGCGGCTTGCGCCCAGCCGATGGCGCTGGAGATCGTCTGCGGCAAGGACCGGCTGATCACCGGCTGTGGCTGGACGCCCCGCGCCGGCGACCGGCAGGGCTTGCGCTTGCCGCCCGGGCACTCGACCCTGACCCTGGGCGAGGGTTCGACCGGAGAGCCTCTCGGCGGCTGGAAGGCCGAACTGATGGGCCACCGCCTGATCGGCCGGCCGCTGCATGTCGATGTCCAGCAGCGCGACGGCGAGGGCGCGGTCTGGCTGGAGGTCGAGCATGACGGCTGGGTCCACGACTATGGCCTGCTGCACCAGCGCCGTCTGTATCTGGACCAGCGACTGGACGAGCTGCGCGCCGAGGAGCGGCTGCATCCGGCCCCGGGCCACAAGGAGGTCGTGCGCGCCATCGCCGCCCCCTATGCCGTCAGGTTCCAGCTGGAGCCGGGCGTTCAGGCGTCGTTGGCCCGCGATCGCCGTTCCATCCTGCTGCGCGGCCATTCGGGCCGGGGGTGGTGGTTCCGCACCGACGGTCCGGACGTGGCTATCGAACCCTCGGTCCATATCGATGAGGGCCTGACGCGCCGCTCGTTGCAGATCGTGGTGCGCGGCTCGGCCCGCACCGATTCCGAGACCAAGATCCGCTGGAAGCTGAGCCCCGCGGGCGCCGGCGCTGACCCGACCTGACCCCTTGAGGCGGGGCGCGCCCGCGACCATCTGAAACCTGCCGCGTTACGCCTTTTCGATACAGGACCGATTGATGAGCTTCGCCGACCCGACCGCCCTCCCGGACGACCTGATCAAGGACGGCTCCGACGCCGGCTTCATGACCGACGTCGTCGCGGCTTCGAAGTCGCAGCCGGTGCTGGTCGATTTCTGGGCCCCCTGGTGCGGACCGTGCCGGACCCTGACCCCCATGATTGAAAAGGCGGTGCGAGCCGCCGGCGGGGCGGTGAAACTGGTCAAGATCGATATCGACAAGGACCCTGCCTACGCCGGGCAGCTGCAGGTTCAATCGATTCCGACCGTCTACGCCTTCGTCAACGGCCAGCCGGTCGACCGCTTCCAGGGCGCCCTGCCGGAAAGCCAGATCAAGGCCTTCATCGACCGGCTGACCGGCGGCGAGAGCGCCAATTCCGATATCGAGCAGCTGATGTCGCTGGGCGAAGAATCGCTGGGCCTCAACGATCTCGGCGGCGCCGCCCAGGCCTTCGCCCAGGTGCTGACGCTGGAGCCGGCCCATGAGCGAGCCATCGCCGGCATGGCGCGAGTCTATCTGGCCGACGGCGACATCGATCAGGCGCGCCAGACCATCGCCATGGCCGGGCCAGACTCGAAGGACGCCACGGTCCAGTCGGTCCGGGCCCAGCTGGCGTTGTTGTCGGCCGCCCCGGCGGGCGCGGACGACGAGCTGAGGGCGAAGGTCGCCGCCAACCCCAATGACCATCAGGCCCGCTATGACCTGTCGCTGGCCCAGGCCGCGTCCGGCGATCTGAAAGGCGCAGTCGACAGCCTGCTGACCATCGTCGCCGCCGACCGTGAATGGAACGAACAGGCTGCGCGCAAACAGTTGCTGGTGGTGTTCGAGGCCGCCGGCGCCGGGTCCGACGTGGCGCGGGACGGGCGTCGCCGCCTGTCCTCCATCCTGTTCGCATAGGAGACGGGCGTGGCGCAGGGCTATGTGAAAGCCGCCGACCTGCCGCAGGTGATCCCGGTCTTTCCCCTGCCCGGCGCCATCCTGCTGCCGCGCGGCCAGCTGCCGCTCAACATCTTCGAGCCGCGCTATCTGAACATGATCGACGACGCCATGGCCGGCGACCGGATCATCGGCATGATCCAGCCGCAGGGCGGGCCGCAGCGCCTGCCCGGCCTGTCGCCGATCGGCTGTGCGGGACGGATCACCAGTTTCGCCGAGACCTCGGACGGCCGCTATCTGATCACCCTGACCGGCTGCGCCCGGTTCCGGCTGGGCAGCGAAATCCCGACCCAGACCCCCTATCGCCAGGTCCGCGCCGACTTCGCGCCGTTCGAGGCCGATCTGAGCGCGCCGCCGGTCGACGACGTCGGCCTCGACCGCGACGGCCTGCTGGACGCCCTGCGCGCCTATCTGGAGACGCGCGGCCTCGACATCGACTGGGACACGGCCGAGACGGCGCCGCCCGAAGCCCTGATCAACAGCCTGTCCATGGCCCTGCCGTTCGATCCGCCCGAGAAACAGGCGCTGCTGGAAGCCGCCAGCCTGACCGACCGCTCCACGGTCCTCACCGCCCTGTTGACGATCGACGCCGCCGGCGACGGGGACGGCGAGACGCCTCCCATGCAATAAGGTGCGATCATGAGCGACGCCTTCCACACCCCGCCGTCCGTCGATCCGCGCCTGCTGGAGGTGCTGGTCTGCCCCGTCACGCGCGGCAAGCTGACCTACGACCGCGAGCGCCAGGAGCTGGTGTCCAAGGGGGCCAAGCTGGCCTTCCCGATCCGCGACGGCGTGCCGATCATGCTGCCGGAAGAGGCGCGGACGCTGGACTAGACCGGCTCTCCGCGCAGCAGACGCGGCAGGTCGCCTGTGGCGCCGCCGGCTTCGTGCATGAAGGCGCGGCGCAGGGGGGCGATGCGGTTGACGGCGGCGATACCGAGCGTCCGGGCCAGCCGTACGGGGGCCAGGTCGTTCGAGAACAGGCGCACGAACCCGTCGAACCCGGCCGCCAGCGCCGCATTGTCGAACCGGCGCCACCGGGCGTAGCGGTCCAGCACCGTTTCCGAACCGATGTCCTCGCCCAGCCGCAGTGCCTCGACCAGCACCTCGGCGAGGGCGGCGGCGTCCTTCAGACCCATGTTCAGGCCCTGACCCGCGACCGGATGCACGGCATGGGCGGCGTCGCCGATCAGGGCGGTGCGCGGCGCGGTCAACTGTTCGGCCAGCTGCAGGGACAGGGGATAGACGAAGCGTGGTCCCACAACTGTGACTTCATCCAGGAAGTCGCCGAACCGCCGCATGAGGTGGGACTGGAAGGCCTCGTCCGACGCCGCGCGCAGGGCCTCGCCCCGCCGCGTCGTTTCCGTCCAGACCAGACTGGCGCGGCGCTCGGTCAACGGCAGGATGGCGAAGGGGCCGGACGGCAGGAAATACTCATGGGCGACATTGTCGTGATCCCGGCCGAGGGAGACCGTAGCCACGACTCCGCTCTGCTCATAACTCCAGCCGACCGTCTCGATGCCGGCGGCCTTGCGGACAGGCGAGGTCCGGCCCTCGGCGCCCACGGTCAACGGCGCCTCGATCACGGGCCCGTCGGCCAGGGTGACCCGCGACAGGGCCGGGCCGGCCTCCACTCCTGCGACCGCCGCGGGCGCGCGGACCTCGATGCCCGCCGCCGCAATCGCCTCGGCGAGCGCTGTCCGGATGCGCCGGTTCTCGACCATATAGCCGAGCGGTTCGCCGTCGGTGCGGTCGCCGATCTCGTCGGCGTCAAAGCGCAGGAAGGCTGAGGAGGCAGGTCGCGAGGCCGCGCCGGGCCGTCGTCCATCCGTCACCAGAATCCGGTCCATCCGGCAGGCGTGGGGGCGCAGGGCCGCGCCGACCCCGAGCGCGTCCAGCATGCGAAAGGTGGCGAAGGCGATGGCCGTTGAGCGGCCATCGAAGGTCGGCGCCAGCTGGGCGTCGAACGGCTGGGGATCGACCAGGACGACCTTCAGCCCGCCCTGCGCCGCCGCCAGCGCAAACGTCGCCCCGGCCATGCCGGCCCCGGCGATGATGACGTCATAACGGGCGGTCTGGCTCATGGGGCGGTTGTCGCGCTTCGCCGCGCGCCCGTCCAGCGCCGGAAGGTCGCGGATCGGGCCGGCTGGTAAACAGCCTCTTAACCCTGCGCAGGCGACAACAGAGGACTGTCTCGCCCGTTCGGAGTTCTCCGCCGCATGTCCGCCGCCCTCGCCATCGGCCAGCGCGCCTGGGTCAGCGCCCGTATCCTGTGGGGCGCGCCGATCTCGGTGAAATTCCGCGGCGTGCTCCAGGCCCTGCTCGCGGCCCTGCTGCTGGTGGCGTTGATCTCGTGGAATCCGGCCGATCCCAGTCTCAATGCGGCGTCGGGCGCCGCTCCGACCAACTGGCTGGGCCTGAACGGCGCCCTGTTCGCCGATCTGTTCATGCAGTCGCTGGGGCTGGGCGCCTGGCCCGCCGCCGTCCTGCTGATCGCCTTCGGTCTGGCGGCCGCCATCGGCGACTCCATCCAGCAAAGACTGAAGCCCACGTCCCTCAAGGCCCTGTCGGCTACGGGCGGAGTTTTGGCCCTTTCGGCGGCGCTGTCGGCTCTCGCGGCGCCGGCCGCCTGGCCGCTGGCCGCGGGCCTGGGCGGACTGTGGGGCGACGCCATCGTCGGCCTGATCCGCTGGATGTGCGACGGCCTTCGTCTGCCCGGCGCGCCCGTCATCGCCGGCCTGCTGTTCCTGCCGTTGGCCCTGTGGGGGATCGGTTACGCCGTCGGCCTGCGCTTCGCCGATGTCGCGGACGGTCTCGCCTGGGCCCGCGGAATCCGCCAGCCCGAGCCGCCCCAGACC
>JALYPS010000422.1 GCA_030856285.1 Pseudomonadota bacterium | reverse complement strand
CTGGGCGACACCAGCTTCGTTTCGGCGGTGCGCGACCCCTATCTGAACAATCCGATCACGCGCGCCAGCGTGACCATGGCCGAGCTGTCCGCCCTGCGGATCGCCCCGGTCGCGATGGCGGCGGAGTAGGCGATGGAAACGGCGCAAGTTCCGGCTTTGGCCTACGTCGTTTTCGGCCTCGCCTTCGCGTGCGGCCTCGCGCTGTTCGCCTGCCTGTTCGTCATCACGCGCCGCCTCGGCATGGAATGGCGTGGGACCATGGGAAGCTACAGTCTGAATTCGGGCGATAACCTCCGGGTCGGAAAATTGCTGTTCGGTGTCGAGAAGGCGCCCGATACGTCTCGCGTTGGAGGCCTTCTCGTAGCGGTGCGCGTGCTGTGGCTCGCCATGGTGCTTCTTATTATTGCGTTCGCGGCGATGCTCGCGGGGATCGTTTGATGGATTTCTGGACCACCCCTCTCGGCTGGACCCTCGCCACGGCTGGCGGAATCCTGCTGGTCACCGTCGGCATCCTGATCTCGCTGGCCTTCCTGCTGCTGGCCGACCGGAAGATCTGGGCCGGCGTGCAGATGCGCAAAGGCCCCAACGTCGTCGGGCCGTTCGGCCTGCTGCAGTCGTTCGCCGACTTCTTCAAATTCGTGCTCAAGGAAATCATCGTCCCGGCCGGGGCCGACAAGGTCGTCTTCCTGCTGGCGCCGCTGCTGACCTTCATCCTGGCCTTTGTGGCCTGGGCGGCGATTCCGTTCGCGCCGGGCTGGGTCGTCTCCGACCTGAACGTCGGCATCCTTTACATTTTCGCGATCAGCTCGCTGGGCGTGTACGGCATCATCATGGGCGGCTGGGCTTCGAACTCGAAGTATCCGTTCCTCGGCTCGCTGCGGTCCGCGGCGCAGATGGTGTCCTATGAGGTCTCCATCGGTCTGGTGATCATCAACGTCATCCTGCTGGCCGGGTCGATGAACCTGACCTCGATCGTGACGCAGCAGCAGGGCATGTTCTGGAACTGGTTCGCCTTCGGCGGCGGGGCGGGGACCTGGCCGACCATCGCGGTGATGTTCCCGATGGCCATCATCTTCTTCGTCTCGGCCCTGGCCGAGACCAACCGCCCGCCGTTCGACCTGCCCGAGGCCGAGTCCGAGCTCGTGGCCGGCTACCAGGTCGAGTACAGCTCGACCCCCTACCTGCTCTTCATGATCGGCGAGTACGCCAACATCGTCTTCATGTGCGCCATGATCACCCTGCTGTTCTTCGGCGGGTGGAATCCGGGCGTGCCGCAGGACTGGCTGGACGCCCTGCCGGGCTGGCTGGAGCAGGCGATCTATCTGATCACCTTCCTCGGCAAGACCGTGTTCTGGTTCTGCATGATCGCCTTGGTGAAGGCCTTCGTGCCCCGTTACCGCTATGATCAACTGATGCGGCTGGGCTGGAAGATCTTCCTGCCGACCTCGCTGGTCTGTGTCGTCGTAGTCGCCGCCTGGCGCACATTCGTGGTGGGTGCATGAGCCGGATCCTGACCCTTTGCGGCCTGATGCTGGCGGGCCTGGTGGCCGGCGGGTGCAACACCGTGTTCGCGCCGATCACGCCGGAGGTGACATCGCCCATCGACCAGCTGGACCGCGCCGAACGGAACCGGCAGCGGCCCCTGGAGACACATCCTGACTGCTATGTTCCACGGGGCGACATCAGCCCGCAGGAGCAGGAGCGGATGCGTGAAGCCTGCAAGCGAATGGAGAGGGAGCGATGATCCGGCTTCTGACCGTGATGATGGCGGCCGCCGTGCTGGCAGCTTGCACCGCCTATGAGCCCGAGCCGGTCTCGCCGTACCAGTGGCAGCAGCGGCAGGAACGCATCGAGCGGGAAGAGGCCGCGCGCCTGCGCCGCTGTGAAACGATGGACAAGCAGAGCGAGCGTTACGCCCGCGAGTGCCCGCGCACCGGAGCCAGCCAGTAATGTTCAACCGTCTCGTCCAGGCCGCGAAGGGCGCGCTTCTGCTCGACGCCGTCGGCGCCATCGGCCTGTCGCTGAAATACATGGCCCGGCCCAAGGCCACGGTGAACTATCCGTTCGAGCGCAATCCGCAGTCGCCGCGCTTTCGGGGCGAACACGCCCTGCGCCGCTATGCGAACGGCGAGGAACGCTGCATCGCCTGCAAGCTGTGCGAGGCCATCTGCCCGGCCCAGGCAATCACCATCGAGGCCGAACCGCGCGCCGACGGCAGCCGCCGCACGACCCGCTACGACATCGACATGGTCAAATGCATCTACTGCGGACTGTGTGCGGAAGCCTGCCCGGTGGACGCCATCGTCGAGGGTCCGAACTCGGAGTTCACCGTCGAGACCCGCGAGGAGCTGCTCTATGACAAAGACCGGCTGCTCGCCAACGGCGACCGCTGGGAACGGCTGATCGCGAAGAATCTGGAACTCGACGCGCCTTACCGTTAAGGCGCAGACGCTGAACAGGACGGCGATTCCGGAAGGGGTCGTCCTCCACTAACCGAAAGGGGCCGAGGCCTCCGATGTTGCAAGGCATTGCCTTCTATCTGCTGGCCACGGTGGCCGTGCTGGGCGGCCTGATGGTCGTCACGGCGAAGAATCCCGTGCACAGCGTGCTGTGGCTGATCCTGGCCTTCTTCTCGTCGGCGGGGCTGTTTGTCCTGCTGGGCGCGGAGTTCCTGGCGATGCTGCTGGTGGTCGTCTACGTCGGCGCCGTCGCGGTGCTGTTCCTGTTCGTCGTCATGATGCTGGACGTCGACTTTGTCCGGCTGCGGGAGGGCTATGCGCGCTACCTGCCGCTGGCGGCGATCGTGGCGGGCATATTGCTGGCCGAGATGATCATGATCTCGCTGGCCGTGGTCAGCGGGGGCGCCGCCGCCGACGCGACCGGGCCGGTCGCCGCCACCGCTGACGCCTCCAATGTCGAGGCCATCGGGCGGGTGCTCTATACCGACTATGTCTACATCTTCCAGGCGGCGGGGATCGTGCTGCTGATCGCCATGATCGGGGCCATCGTCCTGACACTGCGCCACAAGCCCAACATCAAGCGCCAGAACGTCGCCCGCCAGGTCGGCCGCGACGCGAAGACGGCCATGGAGGTCAAGTCCGTGACCTCCGGTGCGGGCGTGACTCCCGAGGATCTGGTCTGATGGAAATCACCCTGCAGCACTATCTGGCGGTGGCCGCCATCCTGTTCACCATCGGTGTCTTCGGCATCTTCGTGAACCGCAAGAACGTCATCATCATCCTGATGTCGATCGAGCTGATCCTGCTGGCCGTGAACATCAATTTCGTCGCCTTCTCGGCCTATCTGAACGACGTGCAGGGGCAGATCATGGCCATGTTCGTCCTGACCGTGGCCGCGGCCGAGGCCGCCGTCGGCCTGGCCATTCTGGTGACCTTCTTCCGCAACCGCGGCGATATCGCGGTTGACGACGCCTCCGTGATGAAGGGCTGACCGTGGATCTCGTGCTTCTCGTCACCCTCGGCGTCTTCGCCCCGCTGCTCGGCGCGGCCATCGTTGGCCTGAGCGGCCGGCGGCTCGGCGACCTGGTGTCCAAAGCGATCACCACGGGCCTGCTTTTCTTCTCCTGCGCCGTGGCCTGGATCGTCTTCAGCCAGTGGACCTGGGGCGGGCTCGATGCCTTCACGGTCGAGCTGTTCCCCTTCATCAACGTCGGTGATTTCCAGTCGGTCTGGTCGATCCGCGTCGACGCCCTGTCGGCGGTCATGCTGGTCGTGGTCACCAGCGTGTCCTCGCTCGTCCACCTCTATTCCTGGGGGTATATGGCCGAGGATCCCGACAAGCCGCGGTTCTTCGCCTACCTGTCGCTGTTTACCTTCGCCATGCTGGCGCTGGTCACCGCCACCGACTTCATGCAGCTGTTCTTCGGCTGGGAAGGGGTGGGGCTCGCGTCCTATCTGCTGATCGGCTTCTGGTACAAGAAGTCCACGGCGAGCGCCGCCGCCATCAAGGCCTTCGTGGTCAACCGGGTCGGCGACTTCGGCTTCGCCCTCGGCATCCTGACCGTGTTCTGGATGTTCGGCACCATCCAGTTCGCCGAACTGTTCCCCATGATCGCCTCGAAGGCTGGCACGGGCTGGGACTTCCTTGGCCACACCTGGTCGGCGCTGGACCTTGCCGGCGCCTTGCTGTTCGTCGGCGCCATGGGCAAGTCGGCCCAGTTCTTCCTGCACACCTGGCTGCCCGACGCCATGGAGGGCCCGACCCCGGTGTCGGCCCTGATCCACGCGGCGACCATGGTCACCGCCGGCGTCTACATGGTCTGCCTGTTGTCGCCGATCTATGAGTACGCCCCGGTCGCCTCGGCCATCATCGCCCTGACCGGCGCGGTCACGGCCCTGTTCGCCGCGACGGTCGGTCTGGCCCAGAACGACATCAAACGGGTCATCGCCTATTCGACCTGTTCGCAGCTCGGCTACATGTTCTTCGCGGCGGGCGTCGGCGCCTATCAAGCGGCCATGTTCCACCTGTTCACCCACGCCTTCTTCAAGGCCCTGCTGTTCCTCGGCGCCGGCTCCGTGATCCACGGCATGCATCACGAGCAGGACATGCGGAAGATGGGCGGGCTGTGGAAGCTGCTGCCGGTCACCTATGCGGTGATGACCATCGGCACCATCGCCATCACCGGCCTGGGCATTCCCGGCGTCGGCGGTCTGGCGGGCTTCTATTCCAAGGACTCGATCATCGAGAGCGCCTTCGCCTCGTTCACCAACGGCCATTCGGCCATGGGGCTGTTCGCCTTCTTCGTCGGCATCCTCGCCGCAGGCCTGACCGCCTACTATTCATGGCGACTGGTGTTCATGACCTTCCACAACAAGCCGGTGTGGAAGGATGCGCATCACGACGATCACGCGCACGACGACCACGCCTCGCATGCGCAGCTGGAAACCCATTCGGAGCCGTTGGCTGACAACGGCCATGCCCATGATGACCACGCCCACCACGGGCCGCTGAAGCCGCATGAGAGTCCGTGGGTGATGCTGGTCCCGCTGCTCTTGCTGGCCCTCGGCGCGATCGCCGCAGGCTTCGTCTTCGCACCGTGGTTCATCGGCGATCACGAGCATGGCTTCTGGCGCGGCGCCATCTTCGTGGCCGAGTCCAACCACGTCCTGCACGACAGCCACTCCGTCCCGACCTGGGTGAAATGGTCTCCGCTGGTGCTGACCCTGATCGGCAGCTTCGCCGCCTTCTGGCTCTATGTGATGAAGGAAGGCATGGCGCGCCGGATGGCTGACCGCGGCGGTGTCGTGCACGCCTTCCTCTACAACAAATGGTATTTCGACGAGCTGTATGCGGTCGTGTTCGTGAAGGGCGCGCGCGCGGTCGGCGACCTGTTCTGGAAGGTCGGCGATGTGAAGATCATCGACGGCGGCGGGCCGAACGGCATGGCCTGGCTGTCGCGGAAATTCGCGGGCGGTCTGGCTCGGTTCCAGTCCGGTTACGTCTATTTCTACGCCTTCGTGATGTTGCTCGGCCTGGCCGGTTTCCTCGCCTTCGCCAACTATACGTGGGGAGCCTGATCTTGCCCCAGATCCCCTACATCCTGAGCGTCGTCACCTTCCTGCCGCTGGTCGGTGCGGGCCTGATCCTGCTGGCGCGCCTGTTCAACAAGGCCGCCGCCGACGGCGCGGCGCGCTGGATCGCGTTGGCGACCACGGTCGTGACCCTGGCCGTCTCGGCCGTGCTGGTCGCGACCTTCGATCCGTCCAGCGCCGCCTATCAATTTGTCGAGCGCTACGTCTGGTTCGTGGGCGCGCAGTATCACATGGGCGTGGACGGCATCTCGATCCTGTTCGTGCTGCTGACTGCCTTCCTGATGCCGATCTGCATCCTCGCCAGCTGGACCACGATCAAGGACCGGGTGGTCGACTATATGATCGCCTTCCTGGTGCTCGAGACGCTGGTCATCGGGGTGTTCACCTCGCTGGACCTGTTCCTGTTCTACATCTTCTTCGAAGGCACCCTGGTGCCGATGTTCATCATCATCGGCGTGTGGGGCGGGGCGAACCGGATCTACGCCTCGTACAAATTCTTCCTCTACACCCTGCTGGGCTCGGTGCTGATGCTGTTGGCCATGCTGTGGATGGCGGCCGAGACGGGCACCACCAGCATTCCGGCGCTCAAGGATTACGCTTTTTCCGCCGTGGCGCAGCCCCTGCTCTGGCTGGCCTTCTTCGCCTCGTTCGCGGTCAAGATGCCGATGTGGCCGGTGCACACCTGGTTGCCCGACGCCCACGTCCAGGCGCCGACGGCGGGGTCGGTCATCCTGGCCGGCATCCTGCTGAAGCTGGGCGGCTACGGCTTCCTGCTGTTCAACCTGCCCATGTTCCCGCAGGCGTCGCAGACCTTCGCGCCGCTGGTGTTCGCCCTGTCGGCCATCGCCATCGTCTACACCTCGCTGGTCGCCTTCCGGCAGACGGACATGAAGAAGCTGATCGCCTATTCGTCGGTGGCGCACATGGGCTTCGTGACCATGGGCATCTTCGCCGGCAACGATCAGGGCGTGCAGGGCGCGGTGTTCCAGATGCTGAGCCACGGCCTGATCTCGGGCGCGCTCTTCCTCTGCGTCGGCGTGGTCTATGACCGGATGCACACCCGCGAGATCGCCCTGTACGGCGGCCTGACCGCCCGAATGCCGTGGTTCGCGGCCATCTTCATGCTCTTCACCATGGCCAATGTCGGCCTGCCGGGCACCTCGGGCTTCATCGGCGAGATCCTGACCATGGTCGGCATCTATGAGGTCTCGACCTGGACCACGCTGTTCGCCGCCTCCGGCGTGATCTTCTCGGCGGTCTATGCCCTGACGCTATACCGCAACGTCATGTTCGGCGAGATCACCAACCCGGCGATGAAGGCGATCACCGACGTCGACAGGCGCGAGCTGCTGATCTTCGCCCCGCTGATCATCGGCACCTTGTGGCTGGGCTTCCAGCCCGGTCTGGTGCTGGACTACACCGCCGCCTCGGTCGAGGCCCTGACGACCACCTATCGCGCCGCGATCGGCGGGTGAGACGATGATGCCAGATCTTGATTTCGCCCTGCGCCTGTCCGCCCCCGAGAGCACGCTCGCGGTCGGCGGCCTCGTGCTGCTGATGCTCGGCGCCTTCATAGGCGACAAGAGCGCGCGCCTCATCTCGATCCTGTCGGTCGGCCTCCTGGTCGCCGCCACGGCGGTGACGGTGACCGGACCGCTGGGGATGGCCTTCAACGGCGCCTATGTGGCCGATCCTCTGGCGGTCTATGGCAAGGCCCTGATCTTCCT
>JALYPS010000108.1 GCA_030856285.1 Pseudomonadota bacterium | reverse complement strand
GCTTCGGCCCGCGATGGAGGCGGATGCCGGCGACCTGCGCCCCGCCCTGGCGCCCGGTTCCCCGGCTCTGCTGGACATGCAGCCGATCGACGCCGTGCCGGTGGTGGACACGCATGCGGAAGAGGCGGTATCCGCCTCGCATGGCTGACACTCCCCCCAAGCCCACCGTCCTGCTCCCCGAATCCGAGGTCCAGCGCATCGTCGCCGACCTCGCCGGGCAGATCGCCCCGGTGATCGACGACGAGACCGTCGCGGCCGTGCTGCTGACGGGCGGCCTGTGGTTCGCCGCCGACCTGACCCGCGCCCTGTCCCGGATCGGCCGCAACGTCCGCTTCGACGCCCTGTGGCTGGCCTCCTACGGCGACGAGAAGGAGAGCCGGGGCAAAATCGACGTCTATGCGGACTTTCAGCGTCCGATCGCCGGCCGTCGCGTGCTGATCGTCGACGACGTCTTCGACACCGGCCTGTCGCTGGCCGAGGCCGTGCGGATCGCCCGGGAGAAGGGCGCTTCAGAGGTCCTCACCGTGGTCTTCGCCAAAAAGCCCTGGCCGTTGCCGCGAGCGCCCGAGCCCGATTTCGTCGGCTGGGAGGCGCCGAACCGGTTTCTGGTCGGCTACGGGCTGGATCATGCGGGGACACTGCGTGGTCTGCCGGACGTGTGCGCGCTGGACTAGAGAAATGGATGAAGCGGTTCGGCATTGGCGACAGTCGGGCCGACTCTACTTCTGGTCCGAGGCCCGAAAAACACAGGGAAAGGGCTGGCATCTCGCCGCCGACGCTCAAGGGCTGCGTGACCTGAGGGCCATCATCGCCTTGTGCCGATCCGCACAGCATCCGGCGCGGTTCGCCCTGAGCGTGACCTCATCCGGACAAAACGACGGCCCTGCCGAGCTCGTCCTGTCTCACAACCGGGCCTGGGCTCCCGACCATTGGGAGCTGTCGGCTCAGCGGCTGGGTGCGGTGCTCGAGATCGGGTCTGATCGGTTGGCCGAATTCGAGGCGGCGGTCGGCGATATGGAAGGCGGCCGCGGCGACTACACAATCGGTGGCGATAACGAGGGCCAGCGTATCTGGATCTGGTGGCCGCTGCGCTAGAGCCAGTCCGCTGTCGGTTCACGATCCAGCATTTCCTCATACGA
Source organism: Pseudomonadota bacterium (assembly GCA_030856285.1). Classification (GTDB taxonomy): domain Bacteria; phylum Pseudomonadota; class Alphaproteobacteria; order Caulobacterales; family Caulobacteraceae; genus Brevundimonas. The sequence goes on along the minus strand of JALYPS010000108.1, from coordinate 2,665 downwards.
AGGCCGCCCGCGCACCACCGCCCACCGATCGCCGTCCACCAGCACTTCCGGGACCAGCGGTCGCGAATTGTACTCGCTGGCCAGCACGGCCCCGTATGCCCCCGCCCCCATGAAGGCGACCAGATCGCCGGCCTGCATCGGCGGCAGCAGCCGGTCGCGGGCGAAGATGTCGGTGGACTCGCAGATCGGGCCGACGAGGTCGTACGGGCGCGGCTCGCCCTCGCGCGGCTGCACCGGGACCAGATCGTGGAAGGCGTCGTAGAGGGCGGGGCGCATCAGGTCGTTCATGCCCGCGTCCAGCACGAGGAACCGCCGCCCGTCGCCGCGCTCATTGACCTGAATCACCCGGCTCAGCAGCACCCCGGCGTTGGCGGCCAGCAGCCGGCCTGGTTCGAACGCCGCCTCGACCCCCAGCCCATCCAGCACCCGCGCAGCCATGGCGACATAGGCCTCGATCGACGGCAGGTCCGACTGGCCGTGATAGGGCACGCCCAGCCCGCCTCCGAGGTCCAGACGGGTCACCGACAGGCCAGCGCCGCGTAGCTCCAGAGTCATCGCTCGCAGCGCAAGGAAGGCCGCCTCCAGCGGCTCCAGCGAGGTGATCTGGCTGCCGATGTGACAGGCCAGACCGACCGGCGTCACATGCGGCGACAGGGCGGCGCGGGCGTACAGCGCATGGGCCTCGTCCGCCGGCACGCCGAATTTGTCTGTCGCTCCGCCGGTGGTGATCTTCGCATGGCCACCCGCTCCGACCGCGGGATTGATCCGGATGGCAATTTCAGGGGTCGCTATCGCTCGCGACGCGGTCGCTCGCTGCTTGAGCGACGACGAGATTTCGATCACCCGGTCCAGTTCGACGGCGCTCTCGATATTGATCTGGCGGACCCCGACGTCGATCGCGAAGGCCAGTTCGGCGTCGGTCTTGCCCACGCCGGAGAAGACGATGCGGTCGGCAGGCACGCCGGCCTTCAGCGCCCGCCGGATCTCGCCTTCGGACACCGTATCGGCGCCGCAGCCGAGCCGCGCCAGGGTCGCCAGCACTGAGAGGTTGGAATTGGCCTTCACCGCGAAGGCGATGAGCGCCTGCCCCAAGGCCGCCGGATGGGCCGCGACCGCACCGGCCAGCAGGCCGTAGTGCCGCGTCAGGGTCGCGGTGGAATAGACATAGGCGGGGGTGCCGACCGCCGCGGCGAGCGCCGACAGCGGCACGCCTTCGGCATGAAGCGCGCCGCTGATCACATCGAAATGGTTCAAGTCAGCTCTTGCGGGTCAGCCCGGGCGGTTGCCGGGGCCGTCATAGGGGTTTGAGGAGGGGCCGCCGTCGATCGGCATTTGCCGGTTCGGGCGGTTCTGGGTGCTCGGCTCGGGCAGGCTCGGCGCGCGCTCGTCTCGCATGCCGCGCTCGGTCTCTCTGGCCGGCGGGGCGTCGAGGTCCGCCATGCGGCCGCAAGCGGCGGCGGAGACGGCGATCAGGGCGGCGACGCCCGCAAGCACGATCTTTTTCATCCCAATCCCTCTACGCGAGACGCGTCTTCCACTCGGCGATGCGCGCGCGGACCTGTTCCGGCGCCGTGCCCCCGAAGCTCTGGCGGCTGGCGCAGGAAGCCTCAGGGGTGAGCACCTTGTAAACCGCTTCCGTGACGCCGGGTTCAAGCGATTGCAGTTCGGACAGCGGAAGTTGCGATAAATCCACGCCCAGGGCCTCGGCCCGCTTTACTGCAGCGCCCGTGACATGGTGCGCCTTGCGGAACGGCAGGTTCAGCTCGCGCACCAGCCAGTCGGCCAGATCGGTGGCGGTCGAGAAGCCCGAGCCGGCGGCCTCGCGCATCCGCTCGGTGTGCGGCTGCAGGGCTGAAACCATGGCCGTCATCGCTCCCAGAGCCAGCGTCAGGGCGTCGAACGCCTCGAACACCGGCGGCTTGTCCTCCTGCATGTCCTTGGAATAGGCCAGCGGCAGGCCCTTCATCACCGTCGACAGGGCGACCAGCGAGCCCATGATCCGCCCGGTCTTGGCCCGCACCAGCTCCGCCGCGTCGGGATTGCGCTTCTGCGGCATGATCGACGAGCCGGTGGTCAGGTCGTCGGGCAGGGTCACGAAGCCGAACTGCGGCGTCATCCAGATGACGATCTCCTCGGCCAGCCGCGACAGGTGTCCGGCGCAGATCGAGGCGGCGGCCAGACTCTCCAGGGCGAAGTCGCGATCCGAGACGGCGTCCAGCGAATTGCCCATCGGCCGGTCGAAACCCAGCTCGGTCGCCGTCATGTGGCGGTCGATGGGGAAGGGCGATCCCGCCAGCGCGGCGGCCCCCAGCGGGCTCTCGTTCATACGGCCGCGGGCGTCGGCGAAACGGCCGGCGTCGCGGCCGAACATCTCGACATAGGCCATCAGATGGTGGCCGAAGGTCACCGGCTGGGCCGGCTGCAGATGGGTGAAACCCGGCATCAGGTCGGCGGCGTGCTGTTCCGCCCGCGCCAGCAGAGCCGACTGCAGGCCCTTCAGCTGTTCCACCGCCGCGTCGCAGGCGGCGCGGACCCACAGGCGGAAATCGGTGGCCACCTGATCGTTGCGGCTGCGCGCCGTGTGCAGCCGGCCCGAGGGCTCGCCGACCAATTCGGCCAGCCGCGCCTCCACGTTCATATGGATGTCTTCGAACTGGTCGCGGAA
>JALYPS010000392.1 GCA_030856285.1 Pseudomonadota bacterium | reverse complement strand
TCAGCACCTGATCATAGGCCGGCAGGACCAGCGCCTGATCCTGCGGCCCCTTCATCGCCAGCAACCGGCCGACCTCGCTGACCATGTCCTCGAACCGGCGCTTCAGCCCGTCGACGTCATAGCCGTGGAAGTTTGCCTCGCTCTGTTGGCGCTCGTTCTCGAGGAAGACCTCGCCATAGGTCAGGCCCTCCCTCGTGAATTTCAGATCATAGACGTTGTCGACGCCCTGGACGTACATGGCCAGACGCTCCAGCCCGTAGGTCAGCTCGCCCGAAACGACATCGACCTCGATGCCGCCCACGCCCTGGAAATAGGTGAACTGCGTCACCTCCATCCCGTCGCACCAGACCTCCCAGCCCAGACCCCAGGCCCCGACCGTGGGGTTCTCCCAGTCGTCCTCAACGAAGCGGATATCGTGCAGTTTCGGATCGATCCCGATGGCGCGCAGCGAGCCCAGATACAGGGCCTGCAGGTCGTCGGGGTTCGGTTTCAGGATGACCTGATACTGGTAATAATGCTGGAGCCGGTTCGGGTTCTCGCCATAGCGGCCGTCGCCGGGCCGGCGCGACGGCTGGACATAGGCGGCCTTCCAAGGGCGCGGACCGAGCGCGCGCAGCACCGTCGCCGGATGCAGCGTCCCCGCCCCGACCTCGATGTCATAGGGCTGCAGGATCGCGCAGCCCTTATCGCCCCAGTAGCGGTGCAGTGTCAGGATCAGGTCCTGGAAGGCGAGCGGTTCGGTGGTCACGTCAGGCTTTTTCGTCCGGGGAAGAAGGCGGCGGACCCTAGACGGGGACTGCTTCACGGGAAAGCCCTTGGGGCGATGTCCTTCCCCCTTCACGGGGGAAGGTGGCCGGCGGAGCCGGTCGGATGGGGGTGCTGTTTCCGTACACGATCTGTCCAACGAGAAGCCAACCGGACGGGCCGGTGTCTCACCCCCCATCCGTCTCGCTCCGCGAGCCACCTTCCCCCGCAAGGGGGGGAAGGAATTTTAAGGGCACCGGTGTTTCAATCTTTTCATGAAGCAGATTGACCAGATGCGCCGGCGGGCCGCGCGCTATCTCGACATCGAGGCGGTGACCATCGCGCCGGCGCGCGGGGTCTTCTCGCTGAGCTTCGACGACATCCCCGCCAGCGCCTGGACCGAGGCCGGGCCGATCCTGGCCGAACATGGCGTCAAGGCCACCTACTACGTCTGCGGCGGTCTGGCCGGCGGGATCAACATGGACAGGGACCAGTTCCAGGTCGAGCACCTGCAGGCCCTGCACGCCGCCGGTCACGAGGTCGGCTGCCACACCTTCGGCCACACCAGTGCCCTGCGAATGGATGGGGAGGCCCTGCGGCTCAGCCTCGACGCCAACGCCGCCTGGGTGGCTGAGCGGCTGGACGGCTATCGCATGACCACCTTCGCCTGGCCGTTCGGCGATGCGACCGTGTCGGCCAAGCGGGTGGTGCGTGAGCGGTTCGCCATGGCCCGCGGCGTGCGCGACGGGGTCAATGCGGGCCGCGAGGACCGGGCCCTGATCAAGAGCATCGGCCTCGAAAGCCGCCGCCTGCCCGCCTATGACCTCGAAAACCTGATGGCCGAAGCGGCGGCTTCGAAGGGCTGGCTGACCGCCTATGGCCACGACGTCTCGGACCGCCCGACGGACTATGGCTGCACCCCGGCCGATCTGGACCGGGTGCTGCGCGCGGCGAAGGCCGCCGGGCTGGAGATCGCGCCAGTCGCCGAGGCGTGGAGCCGGGTAACCGGCGCCTGACCGCTACGCCGCTTCGCTCAACATCGCGGCCTTGCGCCCATCCGCCCATTTGATCAGGGCGGCGCGGGGGAAGGCGACGATCCAGGAACGGGCCGTGTATTCGCCCGCCTCGATCAGGGCGGCGCGGGTCGGCGAGCTGGTCGCGGCGCGCTGGGTGTGAATCTCGCCCGGGCCCTGATGCACCATGAAGGCGCCGTGTTTCAGCAGGTTGAGCCGCAGATAGGCCAGGCGCGGGCTGATCTGCTCCAGCGGCGGGTCATAGAACCAGCTGGAGCCCAGCATCCCCGCCATCTCGGGCCGGCGTTTGCAGATTTCGGCGGCCGTGGCCCAGGCGCGGTCCCAGCCCGCCTCGTTGAAGTCGGACAGTTCGCGGCTCTCGGTATGGACCTCCAGCCACGGCTTCCAGGCCTGGGCGGCGGCATAGGCCGGGATCACCGACCAGCCCCAGCCCTCGCGGGCGTGGCGCAGAACCTGACCCGGCCCCATCGGCGAGCTGAGGTCGATCATCTGGGTGCGCGCGCCGGGCACGCTGAGAACCAGCGAAATGCGCACGTCCTTGGCCCAGAAGTCGCGGTCATAGGGGTCGGCGGCGGCGGTCAGGAAGTCGGCGAGCCGCTGGATCCATTCCGGATACAGCTGGTGGACCGCGCCCGGCATGTCCGCTGCCGGCACCCGGGCCGGCATCTCCAGCGCCCAGATGGCGACAAGGGCGCGGCGGTGGTCGTCGGTCAGGGCGGCGCCGAAGGCCTCGGTCAGGCCCTCCTCCGCGCGATGGCCCGGCTGGTCGAAATCCCAGTGCGGGGCCGAGGCGGCGGCCGCGGCGGCGGCGGCGTCCTTGAGAGCGTGAAGCCGGGCGCGGTCATCGACCGGGACCTTGTTCAAGACGGCTTCGAAGGCGGCGATCTGGGCGGGCGAGAGCGTTTCCATCCCGCCAGTCTGCCAGACACGGGTTTGCCGACGGTTAAGGCCGCGATCGTCGCCTACCGCAGGACGGACGCCCGGACCCACCAGTCGGGGTGAGCGACCGCCAGGACCCGCCCGGCGGCCTCGGCGGCGGCGGTCGTGTCGAACAGGGCGAAGACCGTGGCGCCCGAGCCCGACATCCGGATCAGGCGCGCGCCGGGCAGGTCCGCGGTGGCCGCAAGGGCCCCGCCAATCGCCGGGGCAAGGGTCACAGCGGGCGTCTGCAGGTCGTTCCGCTGGTTTGCGAGCCAGTCGATGACGGAGGCCGCGTCCCACTCAGATGGCGGCGCGGGCCGATCCGCTCCTCCCGGAGAACCGGCGTCAAAGGCGCGATAAACGGCCCCGGTCGAGGACGGGACGCCCGGATTGACCAGCAGCGCCGGAAGCGGCGGCAGGCCTGTCTCGAAGGTCAGGACATCGCCCCGCCCCTCGGCCCAGGCGGCGCGGGCGTGCAGGCACATGGGTCCGTCGGCGCCGAGGCCGGCGGCGATCTCCGCCAGCGCCGTATCGTCGAACGGCAGGTCGAGACAGTCGCGCGCGAGCTTCAGCGCGGCGCCGGCGTCCGACGAACCGCCGCCCAGACCCGCGGCCACCGGCAATTGCTTGTCGAGGGTGATCCTGAGCCCCGGTTCGGCGATCCCCGCCGCCGCGCCCAGCGCGCGCACCGCCCGAAGAACCAGATTGTCGTCTCCGGCGTCGAGGGCGCTGGTGAAAGGTCCGGTGATGGTCAGCGACAGCCCATCCGCCCGCTCGACGGACAGGCGGTCGCCGACATCGGCGAAGGCGACCAGACTGGACAGGGGGTGATACCCGTCCGCCTCAAGCGGTCCGACGTGCAGGAACAGATTGACCTTGGCGGGCGCGAGCCGGGCGATCGCGGCCATGGCTCAGGATTGGCCGGCTGCCACGGGCGGCGCGATTGTCAGGCCCTTGGCCAGTTTCTGCTCCACCTCGGCGCGGCGTTCCGCGTCGGATTCCAGAGTCAGCACCCGATTCCATTGCCATTGGGCCTCGCGCGTTCGACCGACCTGCCAATAGGCGTCGCCGAGATGATCGTTGATCTCGGCGTTGGCGGGTTCCTTGCTGACGGCACCCTCCAGGGTCTCGACGGCGATATCGTATTGGCCCTGCCGGAACTGGGCCCAGCCGAGCGAGTCCTGGATGTTGCCGTTCGCGGGCTCGGCGGCGTGGGCGCGGGCCAGCATCTCGGCCCCCTGCTCGACCCGCCGTCCGCTATCGACCCACATATAGCCGAGAGAGTTGAGCAGGGACGGGTTGTCCGGCGCGACCTGAAGCGCCGCCCACAACTCGGCCTCGGCCTCCTCGATCCGGCCGAGTTCCTGCAGCGTCAGGCCACGGATTTCACGGATATCCGGATGGGCCCGAGCGGCGCTCGCGCTCGGATCGTCGATGGTGCCGAGGGCTTCCTCGTGACGGCCGAGGCTGTTCAGCTGGGCCGTCAGCAATCTGAGAATCTGGGGATCGGCGGGCGAAACCGCGCGCGCGCGTTGAAAGGCCGCGAGAGCCTCGGCCGAGCGTTCCTCGCGAGCATAGCTCAACCCGATGCCGAATTGCGCCTCGGAGTAACGTATCGGGTTTTCCGGCCCAACCCGCGAAAACGCCGCACGGGCCTCCGCCTGTTGGGTTCCGGCGGCCAGGGCCTGTCCGAGGTGAAGGGCTATCTCGTCGTTTGGGTGCAGATTCTCCGCCATCCGAAGGTAGATGACGATCTGCGACCGTGCGTCGGGGTTGGGACCGAGGAAGATCGCCGCGTATCTGAGCCCCTGGGCAGCCAGTTCGGTGGGCGTGGGCGCCGCCGGAGGGGGGGTCCGCGCCAGATCCCGGGCTTCCGCCGTCGGGTCCGACCCGCTCTCCGAGACGGTCTCGAGCACACGCTGATAGTAGGCGAGCGCTTCGGCGTCGCGGCCGCGCCGCTTCAGGAAGTCGGCATAGTCCCGCGCGAACAGCTGAGTCGCGACGGGGACTTCGAGCAAGGTCAGAAACGCCGCCTCGGCCTCAGCAAATCGGCGACGGCTTTCCAGCAGCCGGGCGTGCTGATGCAGCAAGATCAGCGTCGCCGGATCGCTGGTCGTCAGCGCCACGGGCCTCAGGGCGGCCTCCCAGTTATCGGCTGCGGCCGCGACAGGAGCCCGCAAAAGACGAGCCGCCAATGCGAAGGCCTCGCTGAACTCCCCTGAATCGAGGATCGCAAGCCCGGCCCGCGCATCGCCGCGTTGCACAGCGTCGACGACCCCTGCGAGCCGCCCGGCATCGGCGAGTCCCGGTTCGCTCAAAAGGGCGGGTGAAATCCGGACGATGGCATCGAGGTCACCAGCCATCAGGCCGGCGCGGAAGGAGTCGAACCCTACCCGAGGCTGTTCCGGGACCAGGCTCTGGCTCTGCGCCAGCAGGTCCGAGCCCTGGGTGTAGTCGCCCCGGAGGCTGGCCAGCAGACCCGACAGATACAGGCCGTAGGCGGATTGACCCACCGCATCGACAGGCACCGGGGCCCAGACCGCGGGAATGGGGGGAGCTTGAGGCTCCACGGGGACCACAACCTGCTCCGTGGGAGCCACGAGGGGCGGCAAGGCCGGCACGCCCTCGTCCCGCAGGACGGGAACCACGACAGGCGGCTGGGTCAGCAGGGGATCGACGACAATCGGCGCGTCCTGCGCCGCAGCGGGGGCGGCCAGTGCGGTCAGGGCGCAGGCGGTCAGAAGCAGGGACAGTCGGGAAAGACGCATGACCGCGAACCTTCCCGCTTTATGAGGCGGCGACAAGGCCCCTCGCCCAACCCAGGAAGAATTGGGCGCGTCACATATTCGGATAGTTGGGCCCGCCGCCGCCCTCAGGGGTGGTCCAGACGATGTTCTGGGACGGATCCTTGATGTCGCAGGTTTTGCAGTGGACGCAGTTCTGGGCGTTGATCTGGAAGCGCGGATTGTTCCCCGCCTCGTCGTAAAGCACCTCGTAGACCCCGGCCGGGCAGTAGAGGCGCGCGGGCTCGCCGTATTCCGGCAAGTTGACCCGGATCGGGATGGATGGATCCAGCAACCTCAGGTGCGCCGGCTGTTCCTCGGCATGGTTGGTGTTGGAGATGAAGACCGACGACAGCTTGTCGAACGACAGCTTTCCGTCCGGCTTCGGATAGGCGATCGGCTTGTGTTTCGCGGCCTTTTCGGTCGAGGCGGCGTCGGTCTTTCCGTGCTTGAGCGTCCACGGGAGGTTCACCCGGAACAGGGACGAGAACCACATGTCGAACAGGCCCAGCGCCCCGCCCAGCGAGGTGCCGAAGCGCGACAGATAGGGTTTGGCGTTCCGGACCTGTTTCAGCTCGCGATAGACCCAGCTCTTCTCATAGGCGCTCTGGTATTCGACCAGCTGGTCGCCCGCCCGCCCGGCCTGCACCGCGTCATAGGCGGCGTCGGCGGCCAGCATGCCGGTCTTCATGGCGTTGTGGCTGCCCTTGATGCGGGGCACGTTCACGAAGCCGGCGGAACAGCCGATCAGGACGCCGCCGGGGAAGGACAATTTCGGCACCGACTGGAAACCGCCCTCGGTAATCGCGCGCGCGCCGTAGGAGATGCGGGTTCCGCCCTCGAGGTGTTCGCTGATCGCCGGGTGGTGTTTGAAGCGCTGGAACTCGTCGAACGGCGACAGATGCGGGTTCTTGTAGTTCAGGTGCACGACATAGCCGATGGCCACGTAGCGATCGCCGAAATGGTACATGAAGCTGCCGCCGCCGGTGAATTCGTTCAGCGGCCAGCCGGTGGTGTGCTGGGCCAGGCCGGGACGATGCTGGTCCGCCGGGACCTGCCACAGCTCCTTGAGGCCGATACCATATTTCTGCGGATCCGTGGCGTCGCACAGGTCGTGTCGGGCCATGATGGTCTTGGCCAGCGACCCGCGAACGCCCTCTGCGATGAAGACGTATTTGCCGTGCAGTTCGATGCCCGGCTGGAAATCGTCGGTCGGCTTGCCGTGCCGGTCGATGCCGAAGACGCCGGCCACAACGCCCTTCACCCGGCCAGTGGGTTCATCCCAGACCACATGACTGGCGGCCATGCCGGGATAGACCTCGACCCCCAGGGCTTCCGCCTGTTCGCCCAGCCAGCGCGCAAGATTGCCCAGCGACGCGATATAGCAGCCGTCGTTGTGCATCATCGGCGGCAGCAGGGGCATCGGCAGCGAGGCCTGGCCCATCGGACCCAGAATCATGAACCGGTCCTCGGTCACCGGGGTCTCCAGCGGCGCACCACGGGCCTTCCAGTCAGGGAACAGTTCGTTCAGCGCCTTCGGGTCGATCACAGCGCCGGACAGGATGTGGCCCCCGATCTCGGCCGACTTTTCCAGCACGGCGACGGTGATCTCCTTGCCGTCCTTTTCCGCCCGCTGCTTCAGGCGGATGGCGGCGGACAGGCCGGCGGGGCCGCCGCCGACGATGACGACATCATACTCCATCACCTCGCGCTCGACCCCGGCCAGGGCCTCGGCGGGCGGCAGCTTGTCGATCACGGCTTCTTGCCAGGCGTTGGTTGCGCCGCCTTCGATGGCGTTGTCGGCCATGGCCAGATTTCCTCGCGGTCAGTGGGGTCTTGCTGTTTTCCGCTTATCGGAAGGTGACGCAAGGGTGGTCAAGGACTATCCCTGTGCCGAGCATCATGAGCCCTCATTCCCTCGACGCCGCCAAAGCCGAAAGCCTGCTCGCCTTCTGGCGCGATGCAGGGGTCGACGCCTGTTTCGAGGACGCGCCCGTCGACCGCACGCATGTCGCGCCGCCGCCGGCCGTGAAGGCGGTGGCCAAGGCCACGGCCTCGGTGACGCCGATTGTCGCGACCGGCGACGCCCTTTCCGAGGCGCGGCGCCTGGCGGCGGGCGCTGACACGCTGGAGGCCCTCGGCCAGGCCATTGCGGGCTTCGAGGGCTGTCCCCTGCGGAGCATGGGCGCGAAACAGGCGGTCTTTTGCCGCGGCAATCCCGAGGCTGAGGTGCTGGTCATCGGCGAGGGGCCCGGCGCGGAGGAGGACGAACGCGGCCAGCCGTTCATCGGCAAGGCTGGAAAACTGCTGGACCGGATGCTGGCAGAGGCGGGTCTCGAGGGCCGGGTATTCATCACCAACACCGTCTTCTGGCGCCCACCGGGCAACCGCACGCCGACAGCGGCGGAACAGGCGGTCTGCGCCCCCTTCGTCGAGCGCGCCTTCGCCCTGTTGAAGCCGAAAGCGGTGCTGCTGCTCGGGGCGGCCTCGGCCAAATCGGTGCTGGCGACCGACGAGGGCATTATGCGGATGCGCGGACAGTGGCGGGAATGGCGGCTCGCGGAGGGTGCCGTCTCCGCTCCCGCCCTGCCGACCCTGCACCCGGCCTTCCTGCTGCGGCAGCCGATCGCCAAGCGCGAGGTGTGGGCCGATCTGCTGGCGCTGGCCGCGCGGATCGACGCCGACGGCTAGGCTTGTTCACTCTTCAGACTCAAAACTGCCCCAAAAAGGGGTGAAATCTTGACTTGGGCCGAGGCAGTGGCGCCTTTCTGGCCTGACGATCGAACGAACAGCGCGAATTGACCCGAGTCGAGACGGGTCGCTCGCTGCTCTCAGGGGGGCCGTCTCAAGTGCGATCTGTTTTCCGCCGCGCGATTATCGCGCCGACGTTGGCCTTGGCGTTGTGCGCCCTGGCCGGCGCCGTGCACGCCGAAGAGGGCGACCGTCGCGCGCCTTCGACGCTCAGCGCTGCGGACCGCCTCAACTACACCACCGCCTTCGACGCCCTGCGCCGTGGCGACCTGGACGCCGCCCGCGCCTCGGCGCGTCAGGCCAATGACCGCGTACTGCTGGGGCAAGTCGAGTTCGAGCGTCTGTTCCATGCCGATTATACCGCCACCTTTGAGGAGCTGGCGGCATGGCTGGAGGAGTATTCGGACCTCCCCGCGGCCGAACGCGCCTGGAACCTGGCCATGCGCCGCCGCCCCGACGGCGCGGCCGAGCCTCGGCAACCCGCGCGGATGGGTGGCGGACGCTACTGGAACCGCATCGAGGCCGCCGGCGGAAATACCGAGGCCGATCCAATGAAGGCGGCCCGGGTCGCCCTGAACCGCGACGACCTGACCGGCGCTGTTACATTGGGCGAGCAGATCGGCGACTGGTGGACAGTCGGCCTGGCCCAGTACCGGTTGGGCGAGTTCGCGGCCGCCAAAATCGCCTTTGAACGCGTTCTGGACGATCCGACCGAGGACGGCTGGGTCCGTTCGGGCGCCGCCTTCTGGGCCGCGCGTTCGGCCGGACGGTCAGGCCAGCAGGACCGCGTGCAACCCTTGCTGCATCGAGCCGGAACCTGGCCGGCCACCTTCTACGGCCAGATCGCATTGCGTCAGCTGGGCGAAGAACCGGCGATCGAGAACCTGGGGCCGACGCCCTACGGCGCCGGGGCCGTGCAACGCGTCTCCTACCAGATCGAGGAGCCGATCGGCGTCGACGCCGACGAGCTGGACGAATTCATACGGTCCGAGCCACGCGCCCGGCGGACTGTCGCGTTCTTCGAGATCGGACGCCGTTCCGATGCGCGCGAAGAGCTGCGGACCGGCCTGCGCGCCGCCGTCACCGATCGGGGCCGTCAGCTGTGGGCCGCCCTCGGCCGGGCGCTGGGTCCGAGG
>JALYPS010000374.1 GCA_030856285.1 Pseudomonadota bacterium | reverse complement strand
CCAGCACGCGGCGGGCGAAGCGATAGTCCTTGATGTCGAAGATCGCGGTAGGCCCCGGCTGCGTGCCTTCCAGCTGGTGCGTCTCGCCGTTCGGCAGCAGGACCGTGAGCCGGCCGAAGGTCCAGTTGGCGGCCAACAGGCGCAGCAGCAGCGTAAACCCGCGCGGGGTGCGGGCGGCGGTCTCAATATGCTCGGCGGTGACCGACGTCATGACTGAAGAGGTTGGGTATGGGCGGACCGCCCGTCAATCCCCTTGGCCGGCGCGACCGGCGACGACCGTTCCGAGGGCCTCGAGCGCACGCTTCCGGGCCATGTCATGATCGACGATCGGGCCCGGATAGTCGGCGCCGGGGCGAACCCCCGCGGCACGCAGGACTTCGGGAGGCGCGGTCCAGGGCGCGTGGAGCCAGCGGTCGGGAACTCCGCGGAGTTCCGGGACCCATCGGCGAACGTATCGGCCGTCTGCATCGAATTTCTGACCCTGCGTGACCGGATTGAAGATTCGGAAGTACGGTGAAGCGTCGGCTCCGGATCCAGCGACCCACTGCCAATTCTGCACATTCGACGCGAGATCGGCGTCCACGAGGGTGTCGCGGAACCATGCCTCGCCCTCACGCCAGTCGATCAGCAGGTGTTTGATCAGGAAGGAGGCGACGATCATCCGCACGCGGTTGTGCATGAAGCCGGTCGCCCAAAGCTCGCGCATGCCGGCGTCCACGATGGGATAGCCGGTCCGGCCGTGCTGCCAGGCGTCGAGACCGTCGGGGTCGTCGCGCCAAGGCATGGCGTCGTATTCCGGGCGGAACGCCCTGTCGGCGATCTGTGGGAAGGCGTGCAGCAGATGGGCGGAGAACTCGCGCCAGCCGATTTCGGCGACGAACTTTTCCGCTTCGGCGGCAGGGGCGCGGCCATCGGCGGCGGCCGAGCGGGCGGCCTCGATCGCGCGCCAAGGGCTGATTTCACCGAAATGCAGATGTGGCGACAGGCGGCTGGTCGCCGGCTCGGCGGGGATGTCGCGGCCGGCGCTGTAGGATTTGAGGCCGCGCGACAGGAAGACCGTCAAGGCCGCCTCGGCGCCGGCCTCGCCGGGCGTCCAGTCAAAGCCGCGCGACCAGTCCGGCCGGGTCGGGTGCAGGCCCCAGTCGTCGATGTCTTCCGACGCGGGCTCCCGCGGGGTCGAAAGATGGGCCGGCGGAGCTGTCGAGAGCGGAGCGACGGCGGTCGCGAGCAGGGTCCTGTGGAAGGGCGTGAAGACCCGGTACGGCTGGCCGGAGCCGTTCAGCACCGATCCGGGCCGGGCCAGCAGCGTCCCGTTCCAGCCTTTGCAGTCCACGCCCTCGGCTTGAAGCGCATGGGCGATGTCGGCGTCGCGGGCGAAGGCGTCGGGCTCGAACCGGCGGTTCAGAAACACGGCCCCTGCGCCGGTTTCATCGATCAGCCGTCTGAGTTCCGCCTCGCTGTCGCCGCGCCGCAGGATCAGGCGGGAACCGCGCGTCCGTAGCGAGGCGTCCAGGGCGCGCAGGGATTTGTCGAGCCACCACAGGGAGGCTGCGCCGATCGGCAAGGCCGCGGAGCCCCGGTCGAGGATGTAAACGGGCACAATCGGGCGGGCGGTCTCGAGGGCATGAAACAGGGCCGGATTGTCCGCCAGCCGCAGGTCCTGGCGGAACCACAGTATGACGGGACGGTCCTCGGCCTCGGTGGTCATGCGTGAGGGCTCCGTGATAGCTTGCGAACCACACCGTCCGACGCCACCTGATCGCCGCATGAGTGCGGCATCGGCCGCGCGTCGCCAAGCCGCAAATCCGGGAAATCCGCCTTGTCCAAGCCAAACGCCATCATCGACATCAAGGACGGGCTGAAGCGCCCTGTCAGCATCGGCGGCGGCCAGCGCATCGTCTTCATCGCCGGCCCGTGCCAGCTGGAGAGCCGCCAGCACGCGCTGGAGATGGCCCATGCCCTGAAGGAGATCGGCGAGCGGCTGAACGTCGGGATCATCTACAAGACCAGTTTCGACAAGGCGAACCGGACTTCAGCCACCGCCGCGCGCGGTTTCGGCCTGGAGGGCTCGCTGCCGATCTTCGCCGAGATCCGCGAGGTCACGGGGCTTCCGGTGCTGACCGATGTGCATACCGAGGAGCATTGCCGCATCGCGGCCGGCGCCGTGGACGTGCTGCAGATCCCGGCCTTCCTGAGCCGGCAGACCGATCTGCTTCTGGCCGCCGCGGCGACCGGAAAGGTGATCAACATCAAGAAGGGCCAGTTCCTGGCACCGTGGGACATGAAGAATGTCATCGCCAAGGTCGTGGGCGCTGGCAATCCCAACGTCATGGCCTGCGAGCGCGGCGCCAGCTTCGGCTACAATACCCTGGTGTCGGACATGCGGGCGCTGCCGATCCTGCGCGAGATCGGCTGCCCGGTGGTGTTCGACGCGACCCACAGTGTGCAGCAGCCGGGCGGGCAGGGCACGTCGTCTGGCGGGCAGCGGGAGTTCGTGCCGGTGCTGGCGCGCGCGGCGGTCGCGGTGGGCGTCGATGCCGTCTTCCTGGAAACCCATCAGGATCCGGACAACGCGCCCTCGGATGGACCGAACATGGTGCCGTTGGATCAGTTCGAGGC
>JALYPS010000370.1 GCA_030856285.1 Pseudomonadota bacterium | reverse complement strand
CGGGTGGTCGAGGGCATGGACGTGGTCCGCGCCATCCTCGTCGCGCCCAAATCCCCCACCGAGGGCGAGGGCTTCATGCGCGGCCAGATGCTCGATCCGCGCGTCCGCATCGTCTCCGCCCGCCGCGTCCCACCCGCGGGATAGCAACTGCGAGCCGGTCTCCGCTTGAGACCCGCCTCCGCCCCCTCTAGGGTCGCCCGCGATGACCGACGCCGCCCCCATTTCCGCCGAGCTCAGCTTCGAGGACGCGCTTCAGCGTCTCGAGGCCATCGTCTCCAAACTCGAGTCCGGACAGGCTCCGCTGGAGGAATCCATCGCCCTGTATGAGGAGGGCGCGCGGCTCAAGGCCCATTGCGAGAATCGGCTCAAGGCCGCCCAGCTTCGCGTCGAGAAGATCGTTGTCGGCCCCGACGGCCAGGCGAAGGGCGTCGAACCGGCCGAGTTCAGCTGATGCCCGCGCCCGCCGCGCTCATCGCCTTCGATGAGTTCATGAAGGTCGATGTCCGCGTGGGTCAGGTCCTCGCCGTCGATCCCTTCCCGGAGGCGCGCAAACCGGCCTGGAAGCTGACCATCGACTTCGGCCCCGACGTGGGGGTCAAGAAGTCCTCGGCCCAGATCACCACCCACTACAGCCGCGACCAGCTACTGGGCCGCAAGGTCGCCGCCGTGGTCAACTTCCCGCCGCGCCAGATCGGCCCCTTCATGTCCGAGGTCCTGACCCTCGGCTTCCCTGATGCGTCAGGCGAGGTCGTCCTGATCGGGGTCGACCGCGAAGTTCCTGTGGGCGGGAGGCTGTTCTGAACCAGGTCCTCGCCGCCAATTCGCCGGAACAGGGCGTCATCGACCGGGTCGCCGAGATCGCCGATCTGGTCACGGTCGCCCTCGACGAGCTCCTGCCCCGCGCCGACGGCCCCGAATCGCGCCTGACCGAAGCCATGCGCTACGCCGCCCTCGGACCCGGCAAGCGGCTGCGCCCCTTCTTCGCGCTGGAGGCGGCCAATCTGTTCGACATCGAGGAGCGGCCGGTGCTGCGCGCCGCCTGCGCTCTCGAATGCGTCCACGCCTACAGCCTCGTCCACGACGACCTGCCCTGTATGGACGACGACGACGTCCGCCGCGGCCGCCCGACGGTGCACAAGGCCTATGACGAGGCCACCGCCGTCCTCGCCGGCGATGCGCTCCAGACCGCCGCCTTCGACATCCTGTTGCACGAGGACACCCACGACGACCCGGCCGTGCGCTGCGAGCTGGCGGCCCGGCTGTCGCTGGCCTCGGGCGCGCGCGGCATGGCCGGCGGCCAGATGATCGACCTGCTCGGCGTGCGCGATGACCTCGGCGGCGTCGCCCGCATGCAGCGGCTCAAGACCGGCGCCCTGTTCACCTACGCCTTCGAGATCCCCCTGATCATCGCCGGCGCCCGCGAGGTCCACCGTCAGGCCCTGATCAGCTTCGCCCACGACATCGGCCTGGCCTACCAGATCGTAGACGACCTGCTGGACGTCGAGGGTGACGAGGACATCCTCGGCAAGGCGGCCAACAAGGACGCGGCGCGCGGCAAGACCAATTTCGTCACCCTGCTGGGGGTCGAGGCGGCGCGGCATCGCGTCGCGCACCTGGCCGATCAGGCCCGCGCCCACCTCGACGTCTTCGGCCCCGACGCCGAAATCCTCAAGGCCAGTGTGGACTTCGTGCTAAAGCGCCAGTCCTGACCGCTTCGCGTCCTTGTAACGACGCGGTAATTGTGGATCAAAGAGACCACACGCGACTTAGAGTTTTCATGCCCGACACCCCGTTGCTCGACCAGGTTCATTTCCCCGCCGACACGCGTGGATTCGACATCCCCCAGCTGCGCCGGTTGGCCGATGAGCTGCGGGCTGAAACCATCGACGCGGTCTCCACCACCGGCGGCCACCTCGGCGCCGGTCTCGGCGTCGTCGAGCTGACCGTTGCCCTGCACCATGTGTTCGAGACGCCGAAGGACATCCTGATCTGGGACGTCGGCCACCAGTGCTATCCGCACAAAATCCTGACCGGCCGGCGCGACCGCATCCGCACCCTGCGTATGCCCGGCGGCCTGTCAGGCTTCACCAAGCGCAGCGAGAGCGAATACGACCCCTTTGGCGCCGCCCACGCCTCGACCTCGATCAGCGCCGCGCTCGGCTTCTGCGCCGCCCGCGACCAGAAGGGCGAGACCAACAAGGTCGTGGCCGTCATCGGCGACGGCTCCATGTCCGCCGGCATGGCCTATGAGGCCATGAACAACGCCGCCGAGACGACCAAACAGCTGGTCGTCATCCTCAACGACAACGACATGTCGATCGCCCCGCCGGTCGGCGGCATGAGCGCCTACCTGGCCAAACAGGTCTCGGGCGGCGCCTATCGCAATTTCCGCCGCTTCGGGAAGTCGGTCGCCGAGCACCTGCCGCGCCCGTTCCGCAACGTCGCCCGCAAGGCCGAGGAATACGCCCGCGGCATGATCGTCGGCGGCACCTTCTTCGAGGAGCTGGGCTTCTACTATGTCGGACCTGTCGACGGGCACGACATGGACAACCTGGTCCCGATCCTCAGGAACGCCGCCGCCATCACCGACCGCCCGGTGATCGTCCATGTCGTGACGCAAAAGGGGAAGGGCTACGGCCCCGCCGAGTCCAGCGCCGACAAGCTCCATGCCGTGACGAAGTTCGACGTGATCTCGGGCCAGCAGTCGAAGTCCGTCTCCAACGCCCCCAGCTACACCAAGGTGTTCGGGACCGAGCTGATCAAGCGCGCGACGCTCGACCCCTCGATCGTCGCGATCACCGCCGCCATGCCGTCCGGCACGGGTCTGGACCTGTTCGGTCAGGCTTTCCCCGAGCGCACCTATGACGTCGGCATCGCCGAACAGCACGCCGTCACCTTCGCCGCTGGCCTCGCCGCCGACGGCATGAAGCCGGTCTGCGCCATCTATTCGACCTTCCTCCAGCGCGGCTACGACCAGGTCGTCCACGACGTCGCAATCCAGAAGCTGCCCGTCCGCTTCGCCATGGACCGCGCCGGTCTGGTCGGCGCCGACGGCGCCACCCACGCCGGCAGCTTCGACATCGGCTTCATGGGAGCCTTGCCGGGCATGGTGCTGATGGCGGCCGCCGACGAGGCCGACCTCGCCGCCATGATCGCGACCTCGCTGGAGATCGACGATCGCCCGTCCGCCTTCCGCTATCCACGCGGCGACGGCGTCGGGGTCGAAATCCCGGAACTCGCCGCCCCTCTGGAGATCGGCAAGGGCCGCATCGTCCGCGAGGGCACGACCGTGGCCATCCTGTCGCTCGGCACCCGTCTGCAGGAATCGCTCAAGGCCGCCGACGCACTGGCCGCTCGCGGCGTCTCGGCCACCGTCGCCGACGCCCGCTTCGCCAAGCCGCTGGACGCCGACATGATCCTGCGTCTGGCGCGCGAGCATGAGTGTCTGATCACGGTGGAGGAGGGCGCCATGGGCGGCTTCGGCGCCTTCGTGCTTCAGCTGCTGGCCGAAAAGGGCGCGCTCGACGCGGGTCTGAAGATCCGCACCCTGTGCCTGCCCGACGTTTTCCAGGAACAGGACAATCCGGCCGCTATGTACGCCACGGCCGGCCTCAACGCCGACCACATCGCCGCCGCCGCCCTTCAGGCGCTGGGCGTCGAGGCCACACGCGCCGTTAGAGCGTAGCGCCACGCAACCGGCCTCCCTCAGAACCGTTCCTTCGCGGGGCTTTGAGGGTTTAGTATTATGAAGTCCGTTACCGTTTGCGCCGCCGTCGCCCTGGGTCTGGGCGCTGTTTCACCCGTTTGGGCTCAGCAGGCCGAGGCCCCGCCGTCCGGCCCCATCGAAGTCATCCGCGCCACAGACTCCGCCCTGAACTGCGTCGCCGTCTCCGAAGAGGCCGCGCAGCTCAGCGAGGCCATGGGCGGTGAACCGGACGGCGGTCTGTTCGGCCGTCTCGGCGGCGTCGTCCGGGCCGGAGCCGCGATGATGATTCCAGGCGCCGGACTGGCGATCGCAGGCGCCGACGCCCTGACTGCGCCCGACCGCGAGCGCAAGGAGGCCGAGGCCACGGCGGTCCGGCATCGCTGGTACTACCTGAACGGCCTCTATGCGGGCCTGCGCTGTCAGGCCGCCGCCGACGCCGCCGGCCCCACCCCGGCGTCGCCCGCGGACGCCGCCCCGCCGGTTGAGCCGGGGTCGTGAGCACACGCCCTCTCCCGGTGGGAGAGGGCTTGAGCGCACGGTGGCGCAGCCGTCGTTCTTGCGCGAAAGGGTGAGGGGCGACCGCCGTGGGGCGGCTTCGCCGCTTCCACCGCTCGACCCCCCTCATCCGAGCGGCTTCGCCGCCCACCTTCTCCCATCGGGAGAAGGAATTCGCACTGCTACCTATTTTCACGCGACGCCGAAAACTCACTCACGGTCCCCGTAACGCGAAAGCAGGGGGCCACATAACGGGCCAGCCGCCCGCGCTCCGCGACCTCCCCACCACTTTCCGGTCGTCAGGCCGGCAAGCCGATGACGCATGTCCGGAATCAGGGGTTCCGCCAGCGACCGTTCGCCACGCCCCTCAATTCGGGAAACAAACATGCGGAAAATCAACGTCCTGACGCACGTCCGCACCGCCTTGACCTGCGGGGGTCGCGCCTATAGGTTCCGCGCCGAATTCAGACCCCCTTCGACGCCCGCCTTCCGGCGCCAGTGTTGAGGCGCTGAGCAGGCCATGCCCCCGATCGAGGAAACCCGCGAAGAGACGATCAAACGTCTCAACGCCCAGGCCGACTCGCTCAATGCGCGGGCCACCCCTGAGCCGCCCCAGTATGGCGGAGCGGCTGTCGGCTACGGCTACCGCATCATGGCCGAGATGCTCGGCGGGGTGTTCGTGGGTCTGGGGCTGGGCTGGGGATTCGACCTGATGGTCGGGTCCATGCCCTGGGGAATCATCGCCGGAACCCTCCTGGGATTCGGGGTATCGATCTGGTTGGCGGTGCATTCCGCCAAAAAGCTAAGCGCCCGCGCGCTGAAGGAGTTCGGTCCCCCACAGGACCTTCCGGATGACGCGGACGAGGACGAACAGGACCGCTGACCGAACCGCCTCACGGCGATTCGGCGTTTTTGATTTGGGAGACCCGGCGGCATGGCCGACCCGATGCATCAGTTCGAGGTTAAGCCGGTGGTGGAGATCGCCCCGGTGAACGTGCCTGGCCTCGGGCTGGTTGACCTTTCGATCACCAATTCCACCGTGGCCATGTTCGTGGCCGCGACGATGATCATCCTGTTTTTCGCTGTCGTCACCGCCTCGCCGAAGGTCGTCCCCGGACGCCTTCAGGTCGTCGGCGAGGGCATGTTCAGCTTCATCGACGACCTCGCGACCGGCATCATCGGGTCGCAGGGCCGTGCCTTCTTCCCCTTCGTCTTCACCCTCTTCATCTTCCTGTTGGCGATGAACATGCTCGGCATGTTCACGGTCTTCACCGCCACGGCCCAGCTGGCCGTCGCCCTGACCTTCGCCATGATGAGCTTCCTGCTGGTCGTCGTCGTCGGCCTGGTCCGCAACGGTCTCGGCTTCTTCAAGCTGTTCCTGCCGTCGGGCGTGCCCTGGTACCTCTGGTGGCTGGTCGTGCCGATCGAGGTCATTTCCTTCCTGCTGCGCCCCGTGACGCTCTCGCTCCGACTGTTCGGCAACATGCTCGGCGGCCACGTCGCCATGAAGGTGTTCGCCGGCTTCATCGTCTCCCTGGGCGCGGTCGCCTCGGCCGGCGGCGTCGCCTACCTCGCCTATGTCGCGGCGGTTCTCGCCTTTGGCGGCGTGCTCGCCCTGACGGCGCTGGAGTTTCTGGTCGCCTTCCTGCAAGCCTTCGTGTTCGCGGTCCTGACCTGCGTCTATCTGAACGACGCCGTTCACGCCGGTGACCACTGATCTTACCACCCACCCTTCAATCGCTTCATTCAAAGGACGAAAATCATGGAAGCTGAAGCCGCAAAATACATCGGTGCTGGCCTCGCCACCCTGGGCATGATCGGCGCCGGCATCGGCGTTGGCACCATCTTCTCGGGCTTCCTGCAGGGCGCCCTGCGGAACCCGTCCGCCGCCAGCGGCCAGTTCACCAACCTGGTTCTGGGCTTCGCCCTGACCGAAGCCCTGGGCATCCTGGCCTTCGTGCTCGGCCTGCTGATCCTCTTCAGCTAGGCCTGACGACCCTTCCGGGCGGCGGCCGGTCCCTGCGGACCGCCGCCGCCCGTCGCTCTTTCTGAACCGGACTGATCATGGCTGTGCAATCCAGCGACGCCCCTCCGATCCATGACGTTTCCACGGCTGCGCCGGCGGGGGCGCATGTCGACGCTCATGCCACGGGCACGGAAGCCGAACACGCTTCGGGCGGCGGTCTGCCGCAGTTCGAGTTCCAATGGTGGGCCGGCCAGATTTTCTGGACGCTGATCATTTTCGCCATCCTCTACGTCCTGCTGTCGCGCGTCTTCCTGCCGCGTCTGCGCCGCGTGAAGGATGAGCGCGCCGCGACCATCTCCACCGCGGTCGACACCGCCCGCCAGGTGCAGGCCGAGGCCGCAGGTCAGGCCGAAATCGCCAAGGCCGAGGTCGAACAGGCCCGCGCCGCCTCGCGCGCCACCGCCGCCGCCGCCAAGGCCCGCGTCACCGAGGCCGCCAACGCCCGCGCCGCTGAGGAAGAAGCCGTGGTCAACGCCCGCATCGCCGAGGCTGAGACCGCCATTGGCAAGACCCGCGACGCCGCCATGACCAATGTCTCCTCGATCGCGTCCGACACTGCCCGCGCCATCGTCGAGAAGCTGACCGGCAAGGCCGCCACCGCCGCCGAAGCCGACGCCGCCGTCAAGGGAGCCGCCTGATGCCTGCCTTCTTCACCGGCGAGTTCTGGAACCTCGGCAACGCTGAATTCTGGGTCGGTGTCGGCCTGGTCGTCTTCTTCGGCATTCTGGTGCTGGTGAAGGTGCCCGCCGCCATCGCCGCCCAGTTGGACGGCGCCGCCGCCAAAATCCAGTCCGAGCTCGACGAGGCCGCCCGTCTGCGCGCCGAGGCCGAGGCCCTGCTGGTCCAGATCCGCGCCGAAAAGGCCGAGGCCGAGGCCCAGGCCGCCGAAATGCTCGCCGCCGCTGAGGCCGACGCCCGCCTGATGGAAGTCGAGGCCAAGGCCAAGCTCGAAGAGACCCTGGCCCGCCGTCAGGCCCTCGCGGAGCGCCGCATCGCCCAGGCCGAGGTTCAGGCCGTGGCCGAGGTCAAGACCGCCGCCGCCGACCTCGCCGCCCGCGCCGCCGAACGGATCCTCGCCGCCCGTCTGGCCGGCCAGACGTCCGACCCCCTGCTCGACGCCGCCATCGCCCAGATCGGCACGCGGCTCAATTAACGAGGGGCGCTAACGCTCGCCGCGCGGCGGCTCGCTGCTTGAGCGCGGATCGGTAAGAGATCAAAGGCCCCGCCGACGACCGGCGGGGCCTTTGTCTTCAGTGCGCTGGTGCACCGTCAGGCGCATGCGCCCGCCTGGCCCGCTCGACCAGCCGCCCGTAAACGCTGCCCAGCACGATGCCATAAACGGCATGGGTGGCGATCATCCAGGCGAGGGTTCCGAACCCGGCCTGCATGAAGAAGATGCCAACGGGTCGTCCTCCCAACAGACCCACGGCAGGGGCGACTGTCAGCCCCATGACGATGAAGGCCCCCACGGCGAACAGAATGCCCTTGGACTCCGGCGTATCCGTCGGCAGCCTCGGGCAGAGCACCCCGAACAGCGGCCCCAGCACAAACGTCCCGACGAGGAAGTGAGCGACCCATCCCGCCGCCATCAGGTCA
Organism: Pseudomonadota bacterium; assembly: GCA_030856285.1. Taxonomy (GTDB): domain Bacteria; phylum Pseudomonadota; class Alphaproteobacteria; order Caulobacterales; family Caulobacteraceae; genus Brevundimonas. The sequence continues at coordinate 2,827 of JALYPS010000370.1, read as the reverse complement.
GGCATCTGCAACATGACCGAAAGCAGTCGTGGAAAACTGGCCGCCCAGGGACCGAAATACAGATTGGCGGCTTCGAGGACGGATACTGCGATGGTCGCGGCCAGGCCGGCGATCATCCCCTTTTGTACGCGTGACATCATGACCGAAGCGCCTCCCAACGCTTGTTGTGGCTCAGACTACGCAGGGAGAAGCATACGCCTGCTGGGGCAGGCGGCGTTCACTTTGCCGTGCTTCGCGGTTGCGAAGAGCTATTCGGCGGCGATGTTCGAGCCTTCGGGCGCCGTCCAGCGCAGCACCGGCGAGCGGGCCGCCCGCGTCTCGTCCAGACGTTTCATCGGCGCATGGAAGGGCGCGCCCTTGAACCGATCGACGTCGCCCGCCTTCGCCGCCTCGGCCAGCGCCCGCATGGCGTGGATGAAGCGGTCCAGCTCCTGCTTCGACTCCGTTTCGGTCGGCTCGATCAGCATGGCGCCGTGGACGACCAGCGGGAAATACATGGTCATCGGGTGGAAACCCTCGTCGATCATCGCCTTGGCGAAGTCGAGCGTGGTCACCTCCGTGCCCTTCAGCCATTCGTCGTCGAACAGGGCCTCGTGCATGCACGGTCCGTCCGGGAAGGCCGGGCTCATCAGGTCCGACAGGCGGGCCTTGATATAGTTGGCGTTCAGCACCGCGTCCTCGGCCACCTGCCGCAGGCCGTCCGAGCCGTGGCTCATCATGTAGCTGAGAGCCCGGGTGTACATGCCCATCTGGCCCTGGAAGGCGCACATGCGACCGAAGGCCTGCACCGCCTCGTCTTCCTCGCGCTCGATCAGGCGATAGCCGTCGGCGTCGTGAACGACCCAGGGCGCGGGGGCGAAGGGGGCGAGGGCTTCCGACAGCACCACGGGACCCGCGCCCGGACCGCCGCCGCCGTGCGGCGTCGAGAAGGTCTTGTGCAGATTGATGTGCATCGCATCGACGCCCAGATCGCCCGGCCGCACCCGGCCGACGATGGCGTTGAAATTCGCCCCGTCGCAGTAGAAATAGGCGCCCGCCTCATGGGTCAGGCGGCTGATCTCGAGGATGTCGCGCTCGAACAGGCCGCAGGTGTTCGGATTGGTCACCATGATGGCCGCGACGTCGTCGCCCAGCTTGGCGGCCAGATCGGCCACGTCGACGCGGCCGTCATCGGTCTGGGCCACTTCCACGACGGTGTAGCCGACGAAGGCGGCCGTGGCCGGGTTGGTGCCGTGCGCCGAGGTCGGCACCAGCACCTTGCGGCGCTTCTCATGCTGGCCGGAGGCTTCGTGGGCGGCCCGGATGGCCATCAGGCCGCACAGCTCGCCATGGGCACCGGCCTTGGGCGACAGGGCGACGGCGGGCATGCCGGTCAGGGTCTTGAGCCAGTGCGCCAGCGTATCCATCAGCTCCAACGCGCCCTGTACGGTGGAGGTCGGCTGCAGCGGATGGATGTCCGAGAAGCCCGGCAGGCGGGCGATTTTCTCGTTGAGGCGCGGGTTGTGCTTCATCGTGCACGAGCCCAGCGGATAGATGGCCAGATCGATGGCGTGGTTCTTCTGCGACAGGCGCACATAGTGGCGCATCGTCTCAGGCTCGCTGAGACCCGGAAGACCGATCGGATTCTTGCGGACCAGATCGCCGAGATCAGAACCGTCCGTCTTCGGCTCAGGCAGGTCGACGCCGGTCTTGCCCCAGCCGTCGCTCTCGAAGATCAGATGCTCGTTCTGCAGCAGGCCCCGGCCGCCGGTCAGGGTGGCGGGCTTCGACTCGACGCTGTTCGGAGTGGTCGGGCGGCCGACGGTGTTCATGTTGCTCATGTTCCCGGCTCCTTACGCGCAGACCTTGGCGAGCGTGCTCGCAAGAATTTTGATGTCGGCGTCCATGGTCATCTCGGTCGCCGCGACCAGCAGGACGTCGTCCATGCCGGCGCCGGGAGCGAGGCGGCTGTAGGGCACGCCCGCCAGAATGCGGTGCTGGGCCAGCTGTTCGACCACTTCGGCCGCAGGCTTCGGCAGGCGGACGGCGAACTCGTTGAAGAAGCGCGGAGTCAGCACTTCGACGCCGGGGATGGCCGCCAGCGCGTCCCGCGTCGCCAGCGCCTTCTCATGGTTCAGCAGGGCCATCCTGCGCAGCCCCGTCTCGCCCAGCAGGCTCATGTGGATGGTGAAGGCCAGGGTGCACAGGCCCGAGTTGGTGCAGATGTTCGATGTCGCCTTGTCCCGGCGGATGTGCTGCTCGCGGGTCGACAGGGTCAGGACGAAGCCGCGTTCGCCGTCGGCGTCGACGGTCTCGCCGGTCAGACGGCCCGGCATCTGGCGGACCAGTTTTTCGCGGCAGGCGAACAGCCCGACATAGGGGCCGCCGAAATTCAGGGCGTTGCCGATCGACTGGCCCTCGGCGGCGACGATGTCGGCCCCCATTTCGCCGGGCGACTTGAGCAGGCCCATCGACACGGCCTCGGTGACCACGACGATCAGCAGGGCGCCGGCGGCGTGGGCGGCCTCGGCGATCTTCGTCACGTCAGTGGCGGTGCCGAAGACGTTCGGGGTCTGGACGACCACGCAGGCCGTGTCCGGGCCGATCTGGGCGATGACGTCGACCTCAGCGTCGACCGCGGCGGGCAGAACCTGGGTCTCGACGCCGACCGCGTGCACCACGGTCTCGGTGGCGCGGACATAGTGCGGATGCACCCCGCCCGAGATCACCGCCTTGTTGCGGCGGGTCACCCGGGTGGCCATCAGCACGCCCTCGGCCATGGCGGTCGAGCCGTCATAGAGGCTGGCGTTGGCCACCGGCATGCCGGTCAGGTTCGCGACCTGGGTCT
>JALYPS010000369.1 GCA_030856285.1 Pseudomonadota bacterium | reverse complement strand
TCCTCATAGGGGGCGCCGATGTCGAGGATCAGTTCGGGGCAGCCGTCGGGCGCGATCCGCTGGACGGTCGGTTCGGGCGCCGGGGCGGCATAGGTCCAGATCGCGCGAACGAAGGGCCGAAGCGCCGCGGGCGGTTCGAACTCCTGATAGCGATCCCCCTCCCCCACCGGTCAGTGCGCCTTGGCGGGATCGGGCGGGAGCGGCGGCAGGGCGGCGCAGGGGACGCCGTCGTCCTTGAGCTTCTTCACTTCGGCCGGGGTGGCCTCGCCGTAGATTTCGCGCTTCTCGGTGCGGCCCTCGTGAATGTCGCGGGCCTCGCGGGCGAAGGCGTCGCCGACATAGTCGAAATTCTGTTCGACGTGGGATCGCACCTCGCGGGCCATCTGAGTCATCATGGTCTGCATCTTCGCCAGATCGGGGGCAGACGCTGTCTTGCGGGTTCCGGCCACGGCCGGGGCCATGATTTGCTTGGACACGTCGCGCGAGCCGCAATGGGGGCATTCGACCAGCCCGCGTGCAGCCTGATCGTCATAGGCGGCCGAGTCGCCGAACCAGGCCTCGAAGGCGTGGCCTTCGTCGCACTGGAGGGCGTAGCGGATCATGCCGGGGCCTGGAATTCGCGGTCGTGGGTCAACTGCGGCACGGCGTTGCGGGCGCGCGTCACGGCGTCGAAATCCAGCGTTGCGAAGAGGACGCCCGGTTCGTCGTGGTCGAGTTTGGCGACCACCTCGCCCCATGGTCCGACAACGGTCGACCGGCCCCAGGTGCGGCGGCCGTCCTCGTGAAGGCCGGCCTGCGCGGGGGCGAGGATCCAGCAGCCCGTCTCAATGGCCCGGGCGCGCAACAGGGTCTCCCAATGGGCCTCGCCCGTCGGGACGGTGAAGGCGGCGGGGACGGAGATCATGCCGGCGCCGGCCTTCGCCAGCGCACGATAAAGATGCGGGAAGCGGATATCGTAGCAGATGGTCAGGCCGAGCCGGCCCCAGGGCGTATCCGTGAGGACGGCGCCGTCGCCGGGGCGGATGGCGGCGCTTTCGCGCCAGCGCTCGCCCGTGGGCAGATCGACGTCATAGACGTGCAGCTTGTCGTAGGCCGCAGTCACCGCGCCGGCGTCGTCGATCAGCAGGGAGCGGTTGGCGGCGCGGTCGTCGCCGTCGTGCCCCGATTTGACGATGGCCGAGCCGATCAGCAGCCAGACGCCCAGCTCCCGGGCCAGATCGCGCAGGTCACCCACCACTGTATCGCGATCCTGGGTGGTCAGGGCGGCGGCGCGGGCGGCGGGGTCCTTGATCAGGAAATTGGTCGCTTCCGGCGTCAGGATCAGTTTCGCCCCGCCCGCCGCGGCGTCGCGGATCATGGGCTCGACATGGGCGAAGGCCGCCGCCGGACTGGCCGGGGTGCGGATCTGGATCAAGGCGATCGGAAGGGTGGTCATCCAGCCTCGAGCAATGCGTCCAGCTCGCCGCGTCGGTCAAGCGCATGCAGTTCGTCGCAGCCGCCGATGTGTTTTCCGCCGATGAAGATCTGCGGGAAGGTCATGCGGCCGCCGGAACGCTGGATCATCTCCTGCTTCTTCTCCGCGTCATGCGAGGCGATGATGTCCTCATAGTCGACGCCCTTGCGGTCCAGCAGGTCGCGGGCGGCGTGGCAGAAGCCGCAGCCAGGCTTGGTGTAGATGACGACGTCGGCCAACGGGGACTCCTGAATTCTGATCCGCCTATACAGGCAATTGCCGGGCCGTGCGCACCCGGGCCACGACGGCCAGGTCCACGGCGCGGGCGCCGGCCTCAATCAACGCGCGGGCGCAGGCCTCGGCGGTGGCCCCCGTGGTCAACACGTCGTCGACCAGAAGGATGCGGCGGCCCCTGATCTGGCGCCGGCCCGCCTCGCTGACCGCGAAGGCCTTTTTGACGTTGAGACGGCGGCCGCGCGCGGACTTGCCGCCTTGCGTAGTCGTGTGGGTCGTACGGATCAGGGCGTCGGGCAGATAGTCGAGCCCAGCGTCGCGGGCCAGCGGCCGGGCGATCTCGGCGGCCTGGTTGAAACGCCGCGACAACAGGCGGAACCGGTGCAGGGGCACGGGGACGACGGCGTCGGCTTCGTCCAGCAGGGGCGCGGCCGAGCGCGCGATCCAACGGGCGAACAGGGGAGCGAACGGCTGGTGGTCGCCGTGCTTGAACTTCAGGATCAGGCCGCGCGAGGCCTCGTCATAGACGCAGGCCGCCCGGGCGCGGGCGAAGGCGTAGGGCCGGGCCAGACAGGCGGCGCAACGCGGCGCGGCGAAGGGCCCGCCGTCCATCTCGAAACCGGCGCCGCAGCCGTCGCACACCGGGTCCTCGAGGAAGGTCACCCGGCTCCAGGCCCCCGCGGTCAGGCCGGGAGAGGCGGCGGCCTCGGGACTGTCGTGGGCCAGCGAGGGGAGCAGCAGGTCGGCCAGTCCGCGGCCCAGCGCGCGGGCGCCGAGCGCTGCCTGCGGGAGGGCCGCTTTCAATCGGTCGCGCCAGACCCCATCCTGAAGCCTCATGAGCCCCTCCTCCGATCCTCCCCGCATCTTCGACGTTCCGCGCCGCACGGCAAGGCTTG
>JALYPS010000357.1 GCA_030856285.1 Pseudomonadota bacterium | reverse complement strand
CGCCGAGGCTCAGCATCCGCAGGCCCGGGGCCGCCAGGGCCGCCAACCCGCCCGCCACCAGCACCGCCGGCGTGACCCAGGCCACGTCGATCCAGCTGCGATTCTGCACCGAACCCAGCAGCCAGCTCATCACCTCGGCCGTGGCGATCGGCGACGGCGACAGGTTGAAGATCAGGGCCGTCGCCGCGCCCGCGAAACTGGACACGGCCACCCCGAACAAAATCAACGCCTCGGGCGACTGCACCCGCGCCGAGAACAGGATCAGGAGGCCACCCGCCAATCCCGCCCCGATCAGGGCCGAGACCTCGACCGCGCCCGGAACCGCCGCCGCGCCCAGCACGATCGCCGCCGCCGCCGCCAGCGCCGCCGAGGCCGACACGCCCAGTACGCCCGGATCGGCCAGCGGATTGCGCAACAGCCCCTGCATCACCGCCCCGGACAGTCCCAGCGCCGCCCCGACCATCAGGGCCGTCGCAACGCGCGGCGCCCGCACCTGCCACAACACCTCCGCCGGCCCCGAACCGGGATCGGTGAATGCCTGGCTCATCTGCGCCATGTCGAAAACGGTCTCGCCCAGCAGGATTCCCAGGACTGACGCCGCCAGAATCAGCCCCGCCAACGCCAGCGTCAGCCCCGAAGGTCTGGTCATGCCCCGGCCTTCAGCATCGCCGCCGCATCAGCCGCGAACCAGGCCGGACAGGTCAGGGTCGCCGCCGGCAGACGCGCCGCCACACGGCCCTTCGCCGCCCGCTGCACGACCGGATGCCGCCCCGGTCCACGCCAGTCCCCACGGGCCTGATCGAAGAAGCCCAGCACGAACCGCATGGGCGGATACAGGGCGATCCGTTCTACGCTGACCGGGGCGAAGAACGGCCCCCCCGCCGCATTCGCGAACCCGGCGGCGCCCAGGATCGCGTCCACCAAGGTGCCCCTGCCAGCCGTAAATCCGCCCGCGGTCAGATACAGAGCCGATCGTCCGCGCGCAGCGGGCTCGGGAGCCGCGCTCCGCAACGTCGCATCCATCCGCGCCGTCAGCGCCTCACCGCGTGCCGGCACGCCGAGACCTTCCGCGACTACACGAATATCTGCTCTTACCCCGTTGAAATCCGTCGCATCCGCGATCGTCACAACTCGCACGCCGGTGGCCTCCAATCGCGCAAGCAGACGCGGCTCCCCGCCCCAGTAGCGCACCACCACATCGGGCCTGAAGGCGATGGCGGCCTCCAGCGTCGGACGCACCCGCCGCCGTCCGGCTGCCGCTTCGCGCAGCCATGCGTCCGGATCATCGGCACGCGGCGACAGGGCCAGTTCGGCGTCGGGCCTCAGGGCCAGCACATACTGGTCGGCGCACTGGTCCAGCGCCATGACCCGCAACGGCCGGGCCTCGGCGGCGCCGGCGTCCAGCACCGCCACCACGGCCAGCGCCCCCGCCAGCTCCTTCACGGTTTCAGCAAGCCCGCGAACAGGCCGTCGAGCAAGGTGTCCACCAGCGTCTCGCGATCGACCCAGTCAAAATATGTCTTGGTGATCATCAGGGCCACGACCCCATGTCCGCCCGCCCACAGCGCCTGGGCCGTCGTGCGGGCGTCCCCCCGCAGCCGTCCCGCAGCCTCCACCTCCTCGACCACGCGTTCGAATGACCGAAACAGCTCAAGTCCCAGTTCCCGGGCTTTGGACCGGTCCCCGTCCTTCGGCTCGACCGGCGTGGTCATATAGGCAAGGCGATAGGCGTTCGGATGCTCAAAGCCAAAATCCACATAGGCCTGCAGCATCCGTCTCAGCTGCGCCTCCGGCGGACCCGCGTCGGCGAGCAGCTCGTGATTGGCCGCGAGCAGTGTGGAAAAGGCCCGGCTGCAGATCTCATGCAGGATTTCGCCCTTCTCGGCGAAATGCATGTAGAGCGCGGTCGAGGACAGACCGACCTCATCCGCGATCTTGCGGATGGTCGCGCCCTCATAGCCGTGCTCAACGAATATGCGTTCGGCCGCGGCGAGGATTTCCGCGCGACGGGCATGACCCTCGCCCTTGGGCTTGCGCTGTGAGCGCAGGTTGGGCGGGATGGCGACAACGGTCACGCGGCGGGCTCCGGACGTTGGAACCCTGAATAGCGGCAATCCCCTGCCCGCGCCAACCGCTTGCAGCACGCGAATCGTCAAGGTAACCCTTGGTAGTGGAAGGGGTGGAGATCAGGGACCTAGACGATCGCCGGCGGGATGCCGCGCGATACGGTCCGCCGCTCGCACAGAGCGCGGCCTTGCGAGGCTTCGCGCCCTTCCAGATCGCCCTGCTGACGGCGTTCACGGCCGTGTTCGTCCTCGCGCTCCGGTTCTGGCCTGACCGTGTTGCTGGCTGGCTCTTCACCCTGGCGGCCTGCGCCTTTCTCGCGCTGGCGATCTGGCGTGTCGTCCTGATCCTGCTCAGCGCCGCACCGCTGACTGAGCCGCCGATCCCGGCGACCTGGCCGCGCTACACCATCCTGGCGGCGCTGCACGATGAAGCCGGCATCGTCAGCCAGCTGGTCGACCGCCTCTCGCGGATCGACTACCCGCCCGACCGGCTTCGCGGCCTGCTGGTGCTCGAGGCGCATGACCACGACACCATCGCCGCCGCCCTGGCCGCGCCCCGTCCGGACTGGCTCAAGGTTCTCGTGACCCCGCCCGGCAGGCCGCATACCAAGCCCCGTGCCCTGAACTACGCCCTGACCCATGCCACTGGCGACCTTCTGACCGTCTACGACGCCGAGGACGCCCCCCATCCTCACCAGCTTCGCGAAGCCGCCGCCCGGTTCGCTGACGACAAGAGCGGCCGCCTGGCCTGCCTTCAAGCCCCGCTCCGCATCCGGGCCCAGGCCGAGGAAGGCCCCCGCTTCGTCGATCGCCAGTTCGCCGCCGAATATGCGAGTCTGTTCGAAACCATCCTCCCCGGCATGGCGCGCCTCAGCCTACCCTTTCCGCTGGGCGGAACCAGCAATCACTTCCGTATCGACGCCCTGCGGGCGGTCTGCGGCTGGGACGCCTGGAACGTCACCGAGGATGCCGATCTCGGTTTCCGGCTGTGGAGCCGCGGCTGGACCCTCGGCGTGATGGCCCGCCCGACATGGGAGACGCCGCCCGGCGGGCTGGCGCACTGGCTGCCACAACGGACCCGCTGGCTGAAGGGCTATCTCCAGACCTGGGGCGTGCACACCCGCACGCCATGGCGGCTGGGGTGGCGCGGCGCGTTCGCCCTCGCGATGACCGTGGGCGCCGGCATCATCTCGGCGGCGATCCACGGCCTGACCCTGGCCTGGGTGGCGGCGGCGGTGCTGGTTTCGGCGGCGGCGGGCCTGCCGCCGGAAACGCCGGTGCTGGCGCTCTGCGTTCTGGTGCTCGGCGCGGCCTCTGCGTGGTTGTCTTGCGCCATCGGGGCGAGGCGCGCGGGCGCGCCCTACGACGCCGGCGACATGATGATGGCGCCGGCCTATTGGGCCCTGCTCTCGCTCGCATTCGTCCACGCTGCATGGCGTCTGGTTCTCGACCCCTTCACCTGGGACAAGACGCCCCATCAGCGTGACGCGCGGCCGGACGCGGAATCACCCCTCGCGTCCGAAGTCGAAACGAACGACGCGCTGGACGCGACCGCGCCTCTCCGCCTATCAGCGGGTCATGCCGCCGCGCCTGAACCCGTCGCCTGAGACCCTCGTCACCCGCGCCTGGGCGGACTACGCCCTGCTGGACAGCGGCGACGGCCGCAAGCTGGAGCGCTATGGCCGCCACACCGTGGTCCGGCCCGAGCCCCAGTGCTTCTGGTCGCCGCGCGATCCGGCCGCCTTCGACGCCGCTGACGCCGTCTTCGATCCGACGGACGAGGACGAGACCGGCCGCTGGCGTTTCGCGGGAACCCCCATCGACAGCTTCCCCCTGGCCTGGCGCGACGTGCGTTTCACCAGTCGGTTCACACCGTTCCGCCACCTCGCCTTCTTCCCCGAGCAGGCCGCCAATTGGGAGTGGCTGGATGGGCGGGTTCGCCGCCTGAAACAGCCAAAGATCCTCAACCTCTTCGGCTACACCGGCGTGGCGAGCCTCGCTTGCGCCGCCGCCGGGGCCGAGGTCACCCATGTCGACGCCTCCAAGAAGTCAGTCGCCTGGGCCCGCGAGAACGCCGGGCTCTCGGGCATGGCCGATCGTCCGATCCGCTGGATCGTCGAGGACGCGCGTAAATACGTCGCCCGCGAGGTCCGGCGGGGCTCCAGATACGACGGGATAATCCTCGACCCGCCGAAATACGGCCGCGGCCCGACCGGCGAGGTCTGGCGGCTGTTCGAGGACATGCCAGCCCTGCTCAAGGACTGCGCCGCCCTGCTGTCCGACGACGCCTCCTTCCTGCTGCTCAACGCCTATGCCGCCCGTGTCTCCGGCCTGTCGCTGGCCCATTTGATGGCTGAGGCCACAGCTTATCGCGGCGGGGTCATCGACTGGGGCGAGCTGGCTCTGGCCGAGGACGGCCCGGATGGTCGCGCCATCGGGCTCAGCTTTTTCGCGCGCTGGTCGGCCAAATGACCGGATTGACCGATCGCCTGATCACCTCCCTCACCAATGACACGGTCAAGAACGTGCGCGCCCTGCATATGCGCAAGGAGCGTGAGGCGACCGGCCAGTTCCTCGCCGAGGGACTGAAATTTATCGGCGAGGCCCTGGATCAGAACCGCGCCCCTCGGCTGCTGATGGTCGGCGAGGACGCCCGACCGCATCCCATCCTCGACCGCGCGAAGGAGGCCACACGGGCGGCCAGCGGAGAGGTCGTGGTCGTCACTCACGCCATCCTCGAGAAGATCAGCCGACGCGACAATCCCCAGACCGTGCTGGGCGTATTCGATCAGGTCTACACCCCCCTGTCCGCCATCGAACCGGCCACGGCCCCCGCGTGGGTGGCGCTGGAGCAGGTGCGCGATCCCGGCAATCTCGGCACCATTATCCGCACCGCCGACGCGGCCGGCTGCGGCGGGGTCATCGACTGGGGCGAGCTGGCTCTGGCCGAGGACGG